>JAHKLV010000069.1 GCA_020854925.1 Candidatus Methanofastidiosia archaeon
GAAAAAGCCCGTTCCCTTGTCGAGCACACGTCTCTTTCCTCTTATCCTGTTATACCACATGATGCGGCGGCACTGAAGGAGCTTCTCGTTTCAGATGAGTTTTATTCTGGTATTCCTCGTCCTGAAGGCCCTGTAAAGATTCCCATTGACAATTATTTCATGGTCCGTAGCGTAGGCACCGTGGTGCTTGGTACCGCAAAGCGTGGCGAAGTCGGGGTCTATACCAAACTTGTTGTTTATCCGGATGGAACGGAGGTACTTGTTAAGTCCATGCAGTCCCAGGATAAGGATGTCCGTATCGGGCAGTTGTTCCAGCGCCTCGGCCTCTCGCTCAAGGGTATCCGGCCCGACGACCTCAAACGTGGTAATATCATCGCCGAGAAGGACTCTCTCTCCATATCCGCATCGGTCACCGTGGCACTGCGCCGTAATTCGGTCCTCAAGCAGGAGATTCGCGAAGGAGAAACGTATTTTGTCTGTATCGGGCTCCAGTGTCCTGTGGGGCGCGTAACTGCCGTCGGCCCCGACGGCGTGACGTTCCTGCTCGAGCGCCCCGTCGCCCTTGACCCAGGTGAGACTGCCCTTATAGCGGTGACAACGCCCAAACCCCCCCGTATTGTGGGTGGAGGGCCTGCTTTCCCCGCTTCGTCACCTTTATAACGATTGCAGTCCATGTATCGGTATGCAGATTGACCCGACGCTCGTGCAGGCATTTTTTACCATTATCATTGCGGTTGCCACCATCATTTACGTCATCAAGACCAATGATATTGCCATGGCCACACGTCAGCAGGTGCTCATTAACGAACGTCTCAACGAGCTTTCAAGCAAGCAGATGCTTAACATCGACCGCCCCATACTGTCCCTTTCCTTTGAGGGTGGCACGATTTCAGAAGATGGTGCAACAATCTCCTTTGCACTCCACAACATCGGTACCGGCCCAGCCCTCGATGTCAAGGTCTTTTACGGTATCTCCAAGAAGGGCGATACCTACTATTACGATCCCCGTACCCTTGAGATTACGCGCAAAAGCCCCCAGGAATTTCTTCCCCTAGCCAGGGATTCCGTGCTTCAGGTTGCAGATTCGGTAGATGAGTCGTTTTCCCGTGGAATGCTCGAACTTTCTCACGAGGCTGAAGGCAGCGACGTAGGTGTGCACCTTTACATTTACTGCTTTTACGAAAATATCTTTCGCGCGCGTTACAAGTCGGTGTATCCCTTGTCTGTCAACATAGGCAACAACGCCTACGGCATGTCGAGGATTACCATGGACCATTACCTCAAACCGCTTATCAGGCCGGTCAATCGCTATGAGGCTGAGCTTGAGGAAATGGAGAAGAGATACCAAAAAGACAACTGATTATTCTTTGTCGTATACTTCGAACCAGGTCTCTTCAGTCTGTCTGTTGATCATGAGGTAGACTCGTCCGAGCTCGATAAGCACGGCAGTCTCCTCGTACGATTTTCCAATGGCTGAGGCCACGTGCTGCGTGGCCTTTTCCGGTTCTTCCCGGTAGGGCTCTATCTCCCTGACATTCGCGTATACGATAACATTGTCCTCGGTCATGCTTATCACCTATTAAAAAAGAAAATGGTCCCGACTGCCGGATTTGAACCGGCGATTCGTGGATCTACAGTCCACTGCCCTAACCAGGCTAGACTAAGTCGGGTCTCAGTCGGGCATATCTGAATGAACACATTGATTTTAAAAAGATTTCGGTTTGGTCGATAGCATTTTTCTCAAAGAGGAACGCCCCCCTAGTATGGCGTTCCCTTTTCCCAGAGGTAGTGGAAGTTCCTTCTGCACCAGAAGATGAATTCCTCGTCGTCTCCCACGATGTAATGGGTAAAATCAAAGTCCCCGTTTGTCTGTCGGAAGGAGATGTGCGCCTCCTTTGCATCGAGGATTCTTCCGGTCATGTAGAGATCTGATATGTCAACAAGGCGTATCTGGATACCGCTTTCTCGCTGCTCATCCACGTATTTTTTTGCACCTTCCTGCCCGAGACCCTGACGAGAATAGATAAACTTGAAGGGTATTTCCTCAAGTTTTTCTTGGATGAGCGAAAGGTCGAGTTTGATGATATAGGGGGTAATGATGCGGTACTGCATGGTGCAGCGCAAAATGGACTCCTTCTCCGTTGCGAGGTAGTCTGTGGGTATGAACTCCTTTTGCAACGTTTCCTTCCAGATGCCGAAGTCTTTGAGTATCATGGAGGGGATGCGGTGTATCTGATGTTTGGTGACAAAATCTTCTAGCGTCCAACCGTCAAAGTCGGGGAGGTAAGATATCCGTGTGATGAGAAAATATCCCTTTTCCGTAAGCGTGTAGCCAGCAGCCGATCGATCCACGACTCGATACTTGTGGAGATTCGTAAGCTCTGCGGAAGTAGTCTGCCAGGAGAGCCCTGTCTTTTTTGCTATCTCCTTGCTTTTCATCGGTTCCGCAATTGTCATTGATTTCATTATTTTAATCCGATTCCTGCTTGAAACGAGATATCCGTACAAATTCATGATACCATCCCGGCACGTTTATATGCCAGCGGGCGTTAATAAGATTGTGGGTCCATGCTCTGTACGGACGTAGTGACAGCTTTTGTGTGCTTTAAGGGAAGGATACTACTCGTGCACCGTTCTCCATCCATGCTTTCATATGCCGGTAAGTGGGGGGCAATATCTGGTTCTATCATGCATGGGGAGGATGCAGCCACTGCTGCCATACGTGAGGTGTGGGAGGAAACAGCCATACCTTCTGATGCCCTGTCACAACGTGCCAGCGCGCCTCCTCTGCGTGTCGTCGAGGGTGAACGTTGTTGGTGTGTGCATCCCTTTCTCTTTTCTTCATCCACGGGGGCTGTTCACCTTAACGAGGAAAACACGGAGTATCGCTGGATACTGCCTGAAGAGCTTTCCCGCTTTGACGTCGTCGAGGGCCTTGTTACGGCGTATGCCTCTCTTCGGCATTGACGCTGTAATAATATATAATAAGGAACGGTGGCCCTTGTACAGCACATTCCTTATCATACTTCTCTTCTATACTGTGATGATACTTACAGATCCGAAAAATTTAAATAGTTGAACAATTAATCAAATAATAATATATGAATGAAGTAACGTATTAATTTTGCATTATAATGCATATCTTCATATGCATGGGCCATGATATCTTCAATGGAGTATAATGGTTCCAAGATGTACGAAAACTTTATAAATTAAGAACTAAAGTGCCATACAATCGCTTCATTCTGCTTTAAGAAAGCGAATTCATATACATTTTTAGGGGGGAGAGCAGTGGAACCAATTCAAGCAGTGGAAACGAAACCTAATTCTCCTAGTTTTTCTCTTATTTCCCCACTTCCTCTGCTCATTCTACCGAGGAGACACGAGAGGTTCTGTAAAGATTACCGACTAGCACGAAGGTGAAATCATGAAAGAAAGCAGTGTATTAGTTATTGGTGCGGGGATAACCGGCATTCAAGCTTCACTGGATCTTGCTGACAAGGGTTTCAAAGTGTATCTTGTAGAAAAATCTCCTTCTATCGGCGGAGCCATGGCAAAGCTGGACAAGACATTCCCCACGAATGACTGTTCCATGTGTACGCTTGCTCCAAAGATGGTTGAGACATCACGACACCCAAACATCGAGCTCTACACCTATTCAGAGGTCATCGGTCTTGAGGGCGATGTAGGAAACTTCACAGCAAAGATTCTTCATAAGCCCCGTTATGTCATCGAGGAAAAGTGTACCGGCTGCGGCGACTGTATCGTCAAATGCCCGGTAGGAAAGAAGGGTGTAGAGAGCGAGTTCGACCATGGCATGGCCAGGCGCGGAGCTATCTACATACCCTTTGAGCAGGCGTCCCCGCTTGTCGCCACCATCGACGCGGACACCTGCCTTCGGTTCAAGACCGGCAAATGCGGCATCTGCCAGAAGGCATGTCTTGCCGAGGCCATAGATTTCGAACAGAAGGAAGTCGTTGAAGAGGTAAAGGTCGGCGCCGTTATCGTTGCCACCGGGTACGATGTGCTCGAGCCCACCATGCGTACAGAATACGGCTACGGCACATACAAGAACGTGCTTACCGCTATCCAATATGAGCGGCTCATGTCCGCATCAGGCCCCACCCGTGGTCACATCCTTAGACCCTCCGATGGCAAGGAACCAAAGAAAATCGGATGGATCCAGTGTGTAGGGTCCCGCAGTGGCCGATTAGGGAACCCCTATTGTTCCCGTGTCTGCTGCATGTACGCCACGAAGGAAGCCCTTGTCACCAAGGAGCACAGCCCCGAGATGGAGCCTATCATCTTTTACATGGACCTTCGTGCCTATGGGAAGGAGTTCGAGGA
>JAHKLV010000191.1 GCA_020854925.1 Candidatus Methanofastidiosia archaeon
CGGAGGCGGCGACAAGGGGCGGTTCCCTCCCGTATGAGCGCCGATAGAGCGCCACCCCGAGGTAGTGGCTCTGGAAGATGTCTCGCACCTCGTGCCAGAACGCGTCGCGCACCACGGGGCCGTCATGTCCTTCGAGCTTGCGTATGAGATAGTACGAGGCATCCCAGTCGTTGTTGAATCCCGGCCTGCCGCGAAGCTGCTCCCTCTCCCGTATCACCGCGTCCCTCGATGCACCGGGAACGAAGTGGAGCACCGTGCGGAGTATGGCCTCCTTATAGCTTTGCGTCACGTCGATGAGCGTTCCGTCCATGTCAAAGATGATGGCCTTATGCATGTGGGTCCTTCCTGCTCCGTATGGACCTCGGCAACGCCCATCTACATTAATGTTGCGGTTGCCGGGGGGCTTTGGAGTACCCTGCGGAGGGGCGTCGATACATTTATATATTATCCGAAAAATGGGCATCCATGAATTTCGTGTGTGAAACCCAGCGGGCACTCCCTTGAGGAACCATAGTCCTGGTTTGCACTAAAGGGAGTGTTGCATATGACTGGTAAATTCTGGAAAGGCAACGATAGGGTTATCGTTGCATTTGATATGGATAAGACGCTTATTGACTGCGAGTTTCTTGATGAGGTCGCCAAGGTGAAGGGGTGTAGCGACGAGGTGCGCCTGCTCACCGAGCGCGGCATGTGCGGCGAGATCACCTTTGCCGAGTCGCTCAAGGCGCGCCTCCAGCTTCTTAAGGGACTGCACATCAACAACTTTGACAAGGTCTTTCGTGAATCGCCCATGACGGAGGGGGCCGAGGAGCTTATCAGGCGGCTCCATGCAGAGGGCGCCAAGACCGCCATCATCACGGGCGGATTCGACGTTGTTGCGCATCGCCATGCCCACCGCCTTGGGATGGACTATGTCGCCTGCAACAAGCTCGAGGTCCGAAACGGCATGCTCACGGGGAACTTCCTGCTCGATGTGGACGGCAACAAGGGCCAGTGGCTTTCCCGGTTCAAGCAGGCATCGGGTGCCACCATGTCCATTGCCGTGGGCGACGGGGCAAACGACATACCCATGATCCAGGAGGCCGACCTCGGCGTTGCGTTCAGGGCCAAGGAATGCCTGCGCGGCATCGCCGACGTCAACGTCGACAATCTGCTGGAGATCTACAACATCCTCGACGACATCTACGACGGCACCCAGCGCACGTGCGTGAACACCTCCATTGAGATCATTTCGGAGTAGGCGCTCTTAGAGCTTCCCGCTCTTGAAGATGCCGTTGAGAAGCGATACGCCGAAGAGAAACGAAACGGCAAAGAGCGCAAGCCCGACAAGGGGCAGCGACTTCCAGTGTGGCCCCACGTCTGCTTGGAGCAGCACCGCCGACGCGAGCACCATGCTTGCCGAGACGATGGCAAAGGAGAGCCGATTCACCGAACGCTCGAAGCTGTGGGTGAGTGCGTCGATGGTGTCCCGTTCTACCCCTATTTTAAATCCCCGCTTGCTCAGGCGCGTGACCATGGTGTCCACACGCTTGGGGAGGTCGAGGAGCAGCTCCCCCGCCTGGGTGATAGACGCGTACCAGCGCCGGGCCATTGCAGAGGGCTTCATACGCTCCCGCACCATGGTCTCCACATAGGGCCGCGAATGCGACAGGGCGTCAAAGGAGGGGTCAAGCTGCCTGCCGATGCCCTCGATCATGAGGACGGCCTTGCTCAGGAGCGTATAGTGCTTGGGCATCTTTAAGCGGTGGCGCTTGGCAACGGTGGTGAGGTCCTGGATGAACTGGCCCATGTTGACGTTTTCCAGTGTCTGGCCGTAGTACTGGTCCACGAGGTCGTCAAGCTCCCACACGAGCTCGTCCTTTCCCACCTCTTCCGCGCCCGTAATCTCTATGACGGTGTCGGCGATGCGTTCGGCGTCGCGCTCAACGACACCGAGGACCAGGTCGACGATGTTGTCGCGCATCCGGGCGTTGATGCGCCCCACGATGCCGAAGTCAAGAAACGAGATGGTGGCGGCATCGATGACAAAGATGTTTGCCGGATGCGGGTCGGCGTGGAAGAAGCCGTGGACAAAGATCATCTTGTACAGTGCATCGGCGCCTATCTTCGCGATGTGCGCGCGCTCCTCCTTCGTATAGCGGGCGTCCCCCAGGATATCAAGCACCTTGCGCCCCTCGATGTATTCCATGACGAGGAGCCGCTTGGTGGAGTGCTGCCGGAAGATGCGTGGAATGCGCACCGACCGTTCTTTCTCGAATTCACGGTAGAACTTTTCAGCATTGCGCGCCTCGAGGGTGTAGTCGAGCTCCTTGCGGATGGCCTTGGCGAACTCGTCGACAATCTCCTCCGGTTCATACGGGGATCGTTGCGCCGCAAGCGTCCCCACCCGTCTGGCAAGGTTGCGCATGATCTCGAGGTCGAGGGACACGGTGCGCTCGATGTCGGGCTTTTGCACCTTCACCGCCACCGTTTCACCCGTCCTGAGCACGCCCTTATGCACCTGCCCGATGGAGGCGCTCGCGATGGGTTCCTCGTCCACCGATGCAAAGACCGTCTCCAGGGGAGCGCCCAGTTCCCTCTCCATCTGTGCGGAAATGACCGAAAAGGGGAGCGGCGGCACACTGTCCTGGAGCTTGGAAAACTCCTGCACGTATTCGGGCGACACGATGTCAGGCCTGGTGGAGAGGATTTGCCCGAACTTGATGAAGGTGGGACCGAGCTCTTCGAGGATAACCCGGTACGTCGCCGCCAGGGAACCCCGTGGGCGCTGCATGGCGATGTCCTTGCGCTTCGTGCGGGGCACCATGCTCGTGAGACCCATCTGCTCGACAAAGTAGCCGAGGCCGTGTTTTGTCATGACGTGGACTATCTGGCGGTACCTGTTGAGGTATGATACGTTCTTGCGCAGCCCCATCATGGTACCTTTCGGTGCATGGTGCATTTAACGGTTTTCCTTTTCGTCAGCATTCCCCGCCTCCCACCACAGGTGGGCAGAATGCCAGGTCGTGCGCAGGAGGTACCCGCCGTCCCTCGTTACCTCCAGGGCCTTTGCTAGGACCTCGCGGAGCACCTGGCGCTCGGAGGGGCAGGTGATGTGGTGCTTAGTAGCATACAGGTCACAGGCCGAACGCAGGGAAGGGACGGCCTGTTCCACTGTTCGCGACGTTACCGTGACGTTTGCATAGATGCCCATGCCACACAGGATGTTGTACACGATTGTGGCCTTGGGAAAAGGTATAAACGGTCGTACCTGCAGCTGGGAAAATGCCTCTTCCAGCTCTCGTTCGGGGAATCGGTACCCGATGTGCCAGAAGAGGTGGACCGACCCGCATGCCATCTCGTGCATGGCTCGCAATGCTGCCCGGATGGCCCGCATGCCGAGGGAAAACGAGCAGACGACGACATCGTACGGCGGTGCAAGGTCCCTGCGGACATCGACATCCTCCCAGGCACGCTCGACCACGCTGATGTTCGTGATGCCGAGTGCGTCCATGTGGCGGCGTGTACGGGCGTTCATGGCCGTGCTCGGCTCAACGGCCGTGATGTGGGAGGCAGCAGAGGACAGGGGAATGGCAAGAGACCCCGGACCTGCCCCGATGTCGAGAACGCGTGCGCCGGTGCAGCAGGGTAAGGATTCCAGCTGGCGTCTTCCCCGCTCCCAGTTGTTGGCGCTGACCTCGTCATCGTAGGCGGCAGCCCTCTCTTCGTCGGACCAATAGGCCCGTGCCGCGCCGTCCCCCATGTTGGCGTCGTAGCCGCGCTCCCAGAGTCGGTCCCAATACGTGTCCATGTGTCATCCTTCCTACATCGATAGGTTTTTGTGCGATATGCACATACTATCCGTCATGCAGCTGCATTTAAGCAAACCGCTCAGCATGGCGGGGGGCGTCATCCTTATCATCGCCTCGTTTCTCCCCTATGGGTATGGCGAGTGGGCACAGGGCTCTCCGGCATCCATAACGTTTGACATCGTCGGCCATCTCTCGGACACCGAGTATCTTCGGGACTTCCTTGCCACGGTGACCCCGTCCTATGGGGAATCGGCCTTTCTTGTCGGCCTCGTCATCGCCGCTTTCCTGCTTCTTTTCATTGGGGGCATCATCGCGCTCCTCAAGACGGGCGGCGGTTCTGTGGCCGGCCCGGCAGCACTCATCATCCTTACCATCATACCGCTGTACCTCGGTTCCGCAAGCGACATCAGCTCCCTTGGACTGGGCTATCTTGTGGGGTGGATAGGCGCAGCCGTCTGTGTCTTTGCCGAATGGGGCAGGGGCGGCAGGAAGGGAGCCTCATCTGCAAAGGAAAAGCCAAAGGAAGACAGGTACTCCAAGTACGACCAATACTACGAGGAGTCTGAGGACGTCCGCTCCAATCCGCTCTCGGACACGGAATAGGTCCGCCTTCTCAGGCTCCGGGCTGCTGACGACAGTCCGAGCGTGGCGAGTGCGGCCCAGAGGGAGGACCCTGCCACCGGGCCGCCCGTCCCGGCGACTGTCATGCCCCATGCGGCGACCAGGGCAACGGACACGCCAACACGCACTCCGCCGGCATCATACGCACCGCCCCTGTCGTCGCGCGACCGGACCCGCCCAAGCCGTGCCGCGTGCAGTATTACCACCGTTGTTATCGCCAGCATGGCGGCCTGGCCTGAAAGCCCGGGCATGGCAACGGGGGGTAGCCCGTACACCGCCGTCGAACCGACCGCGGCTGCCACGGCAGCGAGCGCCATTCCTGCCCTCATGCGTCTCGTTCCCGGCGCCGCCCCGAACGAGGTTGCCAGGAG
>JAHKLV010000060.1 GCA_020854925.1 Candidatus Methanofastidiosia archaeon
GCTGTTCTCTGGTGCATGGATGCCATATATCCTTTGTGTTCCGAAACTGTTATATGGTGCCGTTGCACGGGAAGAGGGATAGCATGAACATTTATTCAAAGTCCATGGTCGTTGCCGGCCTTATCGTCTGGATGTCGGCAGACTTTCTGCATGAGTCGCTCGTGTATCTGGCAGCAGTGCTGCTTGTAGGCGCATTTCTCCTGCCATTCATCGTTACCAAGGCGACGGGAAAGCCGTTTAAGGGCAATTAGCGGTCCCATCTGCCGCCCCGGTGCGGTTTTGCCGCGCGTGCAACCTCCCCAGACCGCGATAGCACATACCTGCCTGGCGGTAGGTATTTATACCTGCATAGTGAGGGTAACGGGATACGCATGGCATGCTCATGGGGAATATTCTGGTAAGGCCTGGTGCACGACCCTCCTCTGGCTCGGCATGTGAATGTTCGAATGCTTCATTTTTCTTGAATTCTTTTATGCAGGTATGAGGTACCTTTCCGCCCCGGATTACCCGTAGGTACGGTAGACGACCGATGCCGCCAGTGCCACGACGAGGATGGCAAGCTCCGCACGAAGGGTCGCGGTGTTGGTTCGAAGGGAGACCGAGCTTCCAACGAACGATCCAGCCATGCCCGTGACGCTCATAAGGATGCCCGGGCCGATGAGCACGATGCCGTTGTACGCATAGATGGAGAGGGCGAAAAGCGATGAGAAAAAGCACGCCACGTGAGAGGTCGCTATGGCATTACGCATGGGAAGGTTCAGTGCGGAGAGGAGGGGGGCAAAGAGCGTGCCTCCGCTTCCGCCACCCATGCCCGAGATGAAGTTTGCCCCCATGGCGCCCCCGAAGAGCGCGGGCCTTGTTGGCCGCATTTTACGGTAGAGCGCGTCGTTGAGGTCTCGAAGGTAGAGGCCGATCGTCGTGAGGATGGACGCAAAAAAGAGGAACGCGGCAAGCACCGTGGCCGGCACAATCCCCACGAAGAAGCTTGCTATCGAGATGCCGGTGATCCCTCCGGCGGTGAACGGCTTGGTCACCTTCCACGTGATGTTGTTCCGGTGGATATAGGCACCGGTGGCCGAGCAAAAAGGTATGGAGAACATGTTGGTGGCATACGCATGCAGGATGGGCATGCCGGCCATGATGAGGAGAGGGATGCGTATGGGCCCGCCGCCGATGCCGAACATACCGCTCAAGAATCCTGTCGCCACGCCAATAAGGGCGTACATAAGCACGGTAGAGGCATCCACACGCATAGTATCTCAGGATATTATAAGAGGGTTTTGATGGGGGCTGCGGCGCGTACATGAGGGAAAACCCTGTGGGGGCATCCTTTCGGGCGAAGCGTGCAAGTCGTGTTCGTTGCATGCATCCCGGCTTTTCATGCATGCTGCAAAAAGAGCAGCAACGTCCCTTTTCACAACTATGAAGTCAGGCAAAAAAGGGTTCGTGGTGCGGCTGCCGGGATTTGAACCCGGGTTACAAGCGTGGCAGGCTTATGTGCTAGGCCACTACACTACAGCCGCATACGATTCGGAAAAAGGTCTCGAAGCCTTCTGTTTTTTGATGAAGGCAACGGTATATAAACTTTTCTG
Source organism: Candidatus Methanofastidiosia archaeon (assembly GCA_020854925.1). Lineage (GTDB taxonomy): Archaea > Methanobacteriota_B > Thermococci > Methanofastidiosales > NM3 > JAHKLV01. The sequence goes on from JAHKLV010000060.1 coordinate 1,593, forward strand.
TGATGGTCGCAGGCCCTATCTGACAAGCCTCCGGCTTACGACCACAACGAAAAAGGCAAGGATGAACGCGCCGATGAGCGCCTCGCTCACGGCAAGGGTCTGATATGCGGATTTCGGGTGGTAATCCCCGTACCCGAGGGTGGTGAAGGTGACGACACTGAAGTAGAGTGACTCCATGAACGTGGGCGCGTAGACCGGTTCGCCGCGCGTGATGGCGCCCGTGGTCCAGAAGATAAGCGCGTACACACCCATGATGAGAAATGACGTGGCCAGCACCCTGAACGGGCTTTCACCGTATTTGGAGAAGTAGTAGAGACCCCGATTAAACGCAAGCTTCATCACCGCCTCCCCTTTGAGGATAAGGGGGAAGAAGCGGCTTTCGGCATGGGTGTAGGCATGGGGGAGGTAGTAGGGCACAAATCGATTTGCACGCAGCTGTTCGGTATCCAGGTGCGTAGCGGTGGACTGGAGCTTTGCCTTTGTCTTCCATTCCATGATGTAAAACTCGCCCGACTTGTCGTAGAGCCCCTCCTTGTTGAAATGATTCTTTAGGGCGATATACGTGGCAATGGCCTCATCATACCGCTTGAGGGCGGAGACGTGGTTGCCGGCGGCGCGGTCGGTGTCTGCCAGATGCTCCGTTATCTGCGTCGATTTCATCGTGGCGTAGCGAAGATTGCGCACCTCCTCTATCTTCGCATTGAAGAGATCGGTGTCGTTAAGCAGCGCATTGTCGAAGTTCGCCCCGTTGAGCATGGCGCCCCTCAGATTCGCACGCTCGAGATTGGCTTGAGCGAAATTCACGTCGTGGAGGTCAGCCTCGCGGAGATTCGTCCCCTTCAGATTCGCGCTTTGCGCCAGGGCACCGCCCAGCTGGCTCCGGGCGAGGTCAGCTTTCTGGAGATTCGCGTTGGAAAGGACCGTTTCTTCCAGGATGGCGTATTTGAGGTCGGCACCCCGCAGGTCGGCACCCC
>JAHKLV010000160.1 GCA_020854925.1 Candidatus Methanofastidiosia archaeon
CGGGACGCCCACGACATCGTCATCTATGTGGGCAAGGCAAAGTCACTCAAAAAGCGGGTGCGGTCCTACTTCCAGACCAGGGAACACGACCAAAAGACCCAGCATCTCGTCCAGGATATCTCGTCCCTCGATTTCTTTGTTACCGCCAACGAGGTAGAGGCGCTCGTGCTTGAAAACAACCTTATCAAGAAGCACCAACCGCGCTACAACGTCATGCTCAAGGACTCCCAGCGCTATGCCTATATCCACGTTACGGCTGAACGCTACCCCCGTCTTCTCGTGGCACGTGACCGCGCGGGAAAGGGGACGTACTACGGCCCCTTTGTGAGTGCGGAGCAGCGGGACAACGTGCTCAAGGCACTGCGTACCGCCTTTGGCATCAGGACATGCCGCACGTTCCGGTCGCGGCCTTGCCTGCGCTACCATATCGGCTTGTGTTCCGCCCCCTGTGGCGGTATGGTCACCCGGGAAGCGTATCTTGAGCGTGTACACCGGGCCGAGCGCTATCTTCGGGGCAGCACCGCCGAGCTCGTCACCGCCCTCAAGGGGGAGATGGGTGCGAGCGCATCATCACAGCACTACGAGCGTGCCCTCGCCCTTCGTGACCAGATACGGGCGCTCTCGGCACTTGACGAGCGGCAGAACATGGAGCGGTCACGCCGCCATGACGAGGATGTCGTGAATGTGAGCATCCGTGAAGGGACTGCCTATGCTATGGTCTTTACCGTGGAGCGGGGTATGGTCATCGGTAAGCACGAGTACGTGTTCGAAGGGCGGGAAGGGGCCCTTGACACCTTTGTCAAGCAGTACTATGCCACCCATCCCCCTCCCCGCGAGGTGATACTTCCCACTCCGCTTGCCGACGAGGCCATTGGACCATACCTCTCGCAGCTTCGTGGCTCCCCCGTACGTGTCGTCGTGCCAAAGCGGGGAAAGAAGCGTGAGCTCCTGGACTTAGTCACCAAGAACATCGAGGCGCGATTCTTCATGCAGCGAGACATGGTGGAGGACCTTGGCACGTCCCTGCGCCTTCCCACGTTGCCCCGGGTCATCGAGTGCTTTGACATCTCGCACACGGGCGGCACCTATACCGTCGCCTCCATGGTGCAGTTCAGGGACGGTTCACCCGACAAGAGCGGTTACCGCCGGTACCGGCTTGGGACGGTGGAGGGGGTGGACGACTATGCCGCCATGAACGAGGCGGTGGGGCGTCGGTATCGCCGGCTGCAGTCTGAAGGGGCGCCGCTGCCCGACCTCGTGGTGGTCGACGGGGGAAAGGGCCAGCTTGCGGCTGCGCGCGAGGCGCTTGCCAGCGCGGGAGTCCGCCTTCCCGTCATAGCTCTGGCAAAGCGTGAAGAAGAGGTCTTTGTCCCCGGGCTGCCAGACCCCGTGACACTTGGGCGCACATCAAAAGCATTAAAGCTCCTTATACAGATACGTGACGAGGCGCATCGATTCGCCGTGGCGTACCACACGCTGCTGCGTGACAAGGGGATGATACGCGATGGAGCATGAACGGCCGTTTCGGATACATTCTACGTTTTCCCCGCAGGGAGACCAGCCAAAGGCCATCGAGGCCCTGGCGCGAGGGGGGGCAGGCGGTGATGCGCGCCAGGTCCTTCTGGGTGTAACCGGCAGTGGCAAGACGTTCACCGTGTCAAATGTCATCGAACGGCTTAACAAGCCCACGCTGGTCATCGCGCACAACAAGACACTGGCTGCGCAGCTTTTTCATGAGTTCAAGTCCTTTTTTCCTGAGAATCGCGTGGAGTACTTCGTGTCGTACTATGACTACTACCAGCCCGAGTCCTACCTTCCCGCATCGGACACCTATATTGAAAAGGATGCCCAGATAAATCCTAAAATAGAGCAGATGCGCGTGTCGGCCACCCATTCGCTTCTTACCCGGCGCGACACCATCGTCGTCTCCTCCGTCTCATGCATCTACAGCCTTGGCAATCCCGCATCGTACCGGGCCCTGTCTTTCGAGCTTCGCCAGGGTGCCGTGATGCGCCGGCGCGACCTTGTCCTGTCCCTTCTCGCGCAACAGTACGAGCGAACGGAACAGGACCTCATACCCGGGACGTTCAGGGTCCGGGGGGATGTGGTCGATGTCGTGCCAGCCTATAGCGATGATGTGCTGCGCATCGAGCTGTGGGGGGATACCATCGATCGCCTTGCCATCGTTGACCGGTTTGACATGTCAGAAAAGGAGCGCCTCTCATCTTACTTCCTGTTCCCCGCGCGCCATTTTGCGGTTGAGGAGTCGGCAAAGCAGCGTGCCATGGATTCCATACGGCGTGAACTCGCGCACGTGCTTCCTGCCATCGATGATCCCCTCATCGCCCACCGGCTCAAGACACGGGTCAACTACGACCTCGAGATGATTGACGAGCTGGGATACTGCAAGAGCATAGAAAATTACTCCATCCATTTTGACGGACGAACCCAGGGTGAGCCCCCCTTCTGCCTTCTCGACTACTTTCCCCGTGACTTTCTCATGATCATAGACGAGTCCCACCAGACCATTCCCCAGATTCATGGCATGTACAAAGGCGACCGGTCGCGCAAGGAGGCGCTCGTGAACTACGGATTCCGCCTTCCCTCTGCGTATGACAATCGTCCGCTCACCTTTGACGAATTCTCTCGCTACATGCGTAATGTCATCTTTGTATCGGCCACACCTGCCCCCTACGAGGTGGGCATCTCAAGCCAGGTGGTGGAGCAGATCATACGCCCTACCGGACTGGTAGACCCGCCTATACTCACCCACCCTATCCGAGGGCAGATGACCCATCTCATCGGTGAGATACGTGATACGGTGGCGAAGGGGTTCCGTACTCTGGTCACGACCCTCACGAAGCGCATGGCTGAAGAGCTTACCGAATACCTGGGTGAGCAGGGACTCAAGGTCCGCTACCTCCATTCAGAGATAGACACGCTTGAGCGGTCGGAACTTATTCGCCAGCTCCGCCTTGGTGTCTTCGACGTGCTTGTGGGCATCAATTTGCTGAGGGAGGGCATCGACATCCCTGAGGTGGCGCTCGTGGCCATCCTCGATGCCGACAAGGAGGGCTTTCTCAGAAACGATACGTCGCTCATACAGACGGTGGGGCGAGCCGCACGCAATGTCGAGTCTCGTGTCATCCTGTATATGGACCGGGAAACAGACTCCATACGCCGCGCCATGGGGGAGACCTCCCGCAGGCGCGCCCTGCAGATGTCGTACAACGCTGCCCACGGCATTACGCCGCAGACCATCGTCAAACCGGTGCAGGACCAGGAGATAACGCTTCGTGACATCAAGAGCATCCCTGCAAGCGAGATACCGGCCATCATCGACACGCTTGAGCAGGAGATGCGCCGGGCAGCCGACAGTCTCGAGTTCGAGACGGCAATCGAGCTTCGCGACCGTATCGCAAAGCTTCGTGCCAAGGCGAAGCGCTAGGCATCTATGACGGCACGTTGCCACGGGATTGCCGTGATAAAGGCGACGGCTACCAACCCACCGATAACGTTGCTCAGTGCCATGCCTGTCCACACCCCTGCCGCCCCCCGTGCAAGGACGATGCCAAGCAGATAGGTGAGCGGAATGCGAAGCACCCAGAGGCGGGATACCTCGAGGACCATTGACGGTACCGTATGGCCCGACCCTCTGAAGGCTGCGTTCACGCCGCTGAAGATGCCGAAAAACGGCACGCCCACGAGAAAGTACCGAAGATACCGTACACCCTCCCGCACTACCTCTGGGTCGTTGATGAAGAATCCGACGATGGGGCCCCGAAAGGCGAAGACCGCACATGCGCAGGTGCACAACACGAGAAACATGGCCGTGGTACCCCTGCGTACCACGGATGAAGCGCGCATGCTGTCCCTGGCGCCCAGTGACTGCCCCACCATGATGCATGACGCCTCGCCCAACCCATTGATCGTAATAAAGATGAGGCTGATTATCCGGTCACCCACACCATACGCCGCAAGCGCCACCGTGTTGTTGGGAAGGAGCGCAATGACGTACATGAGAATAAAAAAGCCGAATCCCGTCGCCGAATGCCCGATTGACGCGGGCACGCCGATGCGAATCACCTTGATGATGAGCGCCCGGTCCGGGCGCAGGTGGCGACGACGTATGTGCAGCCCCACGCGGTCGGATGACAACAGGTACATGCCGGCGGCCGCAGAAAGCGACTGTGTGATGACCGTTGCCACGGCCGCCCCTGCGACGCCCCATGCAGGAAACGGCCCCCATCCGTAGATGAGGAACGGGTCGACAAGAATGTTGAGGCCTACAGCCGTCCCCTCGATGAGCATGGGTGTGAACGAGTCGCCGTACGCCCTCATGAGAAAGCCGTACGCCGCCGTGCCAAAGGTGAAGGGAATGCCCACAAAAATGATGCGCATGTACCCTTCCGAGAGACGCGAGACCTCCGCCTCAATGCCAAGCGACCCCACGATGAAGGGTGAAAGCAGCACCCCCGTGACTGCGATGCACGCACCGAGCAGGAGCGAGAGCGAGAGCACCTGCCCTGCGGCGCGCTCGGCATCGCCTTGGCGCCCGGCACCGGAAAATTGGGAGACAAGCGCCACCCCCGCACTTCCGAAGCCTATGGACAACGAAAGCAGAAAAAAGATGATGGGCCACGATATCTGGAGTGCCGCCACCGCATCCCGCGATGCGGGAAGCTGGCCCAACCAGAAGGTATCTGCGAGGGTGTACATGGTCTGCAGGAGGCTTGCGACCATGACCGGCCAGCCCAGGCGGAGCATGGTCTTGAGTATGGGCCCATGCAGGATATCGTGCTGGGGCACGCTGCGCATGGCATTTCTTTGAAAGGAGCTTAATAAGCGTATCTACAGGACCTGGAGCACCAAAAGTGCCGCAGCCACGGACCAGCAATACAGGCTAAAGAGGCGGAGGCGGCCTTGTGCCACTACGGCCATAAGGGCGCGTATGCCCACCATTCCTGCTGCAAACGCTGCCGCCATGCCCACGGCGTAGGGCAGGACGCTGGAGTTCTCTACAGCCTGAAGCTCCGGTGCCTTAAGAAGCGCCGCACCCCCGATGACGGGAATGGCAAGAAGGAAGGAGAATCGTGTGGCGACGCGAGGGGAGACGCCACGCAGGATACCCCCCGCTATGGTGGCACCGCTTCGGGAGATGCCGGGCATGATGGCTGCCGCCTGGAACACTCCCACCACGAAGGCATCTGCGTCTCCGATCCGCCCTGGTCCCGCATCATGCGTGGCCATGTGCCGTGAGGCGACGTACAGGAGCACGCCCGTGAGAATCAGGGCACCCGTTACGGCGGGAAGGGAGGAAAATGCCGCATCGAACGTATCCTCTAGCATAACACCTGCAAGAGCGGCGGGGATGCTGCCGATGGCAAGCTCTCGTATGCCCAGTACCGGCCGGGGAGCTTCGCGCCGATAGAGTGGCTCGATAATGTGCTTGATGTCCTGCCGGAACGTGATGCATACCGCCGCAAGGGTGGCCAGGTGAACACACAGGATGAAGACCTCGTCCGTCGTGCCGCTGATGTAGTGTTGTGCGATGACGAGGTGGCCGCTTGAGGAGATGGGAAGAAATTCAGTTAATCCCTGCAACACGCCCAGTATCACCGCATTAGCCACATCCATCGTTTCTTCCACCAACAGTATTACCGTATCTGGTAGGAAAGC
>JAHKLV010000179.1 GCA_020854925.1 Candidatus Methanofastidiosia archaeon
CATCCCCTTGACGGGATGGCCCACTGACAAGGTGTACGATACCTTTTTTTCGTCGCTTGATATGGAAAAGCGTCTGGTCATCATCGTGCTTGATGAGGTGGACAAGCTCCTGCGGAAGGGAAGCGACGAGGTGTTGTACAATTTGACTCGCATCAATTCCGATCTTTCAAAGGCGCGCGTGAGCATCATAGGCATTACCAATGACCTCAATTTCATCGAGTTCCTGGACCCGCGCGTGCGAAGTTCGCTCGGGGAGGAGGAGATTGTGTTTCCACCGTACGACGCGCTGCAGCTCCAGGACATCCTTGGCCAGCGTGCCAGGATGGCATGCGCCAAGGACGAGGTCGTCGACAACAGCGTGCTGCCGTTGTGTGCTGCGTTTGCTGCCCAGGAGCATGGCGATGCGCGCCGGGCGCTTGACCTCTTCCGTGTTGCCGGCGAGCTTGCGGAACGGGAACGAAGCAAGCGCATCGTGGAGCGCCACGTGCGCGAGGCAAAAGAGCGCATCGAACAGGACCGCATCGTCGAAGTCGTCAAGACGCTTCCGGGCCAGACGAAGCTTGTGCTCTATTCCTGTATCCTGCTTGACAAGTACGAACCCTCGGGCATCTCGACCGGGGAGGTGTACAACGTGTACCGGGACCTGTGCAAGCTTTCACCGAGTGAGATTCTCACCCAGCGGAGGATATCCGACATCATCTCGGAGCTCGACATGCTGGGGATCCTCAACGCGAGGGTGGTGAGCAAGGGACGCTACGGCAGGACGAAAGAGATTCACCTTGGCGTGCCGGTGGCACAAATCAAGCGCGTGCTTGAGCAGGACCGCAAGATCGAGCGCGTCGCAACCTACGTTCCACCTATCCAACACAAGCTTTCGTAAGGGGGTGCGATCGTGGCGACATCCGTATCCTGCGACGTGAACCTTCCCCAGCTCTTTCTTGAGGGTGGCCTGCTTCTTACCGAAGAGGCCTACGTCAAGCTCCTTGAGGACAACATCCCCTTGGACCGCGTGAGAGAGTACCTTTCCGCTCATGACGCCTCATCTGGTCCTCTGGTCACCAAGGATGCGTACGAGGATTTTTTCTATCCGCTCACCGAGCCCCAGGAGGGGCATGAAGAGCCGCCGCTTCCCGTACCGGAGGCACCGTGCGTCTCCGCGAAGCCGCGGGAGCGCCCCGAACCCCGCACCTCGGTAAAGGTCAAGCACATCCCCGCCAAGGATGTCGACCCCGACATCAAAATCCTCAAGGACGTCTCGGGAAAAGACGACAGCGAGGGGTCGCTCGACGACTTCCTTTCCCTTTTCCGGGACCGGTACCGCAAGATCTCCCGCATCTTCAAGGAACATGCCGACCTGCGGGACTTTATCCCCATCAAGAATGCAAAGACCCAGGAACTCAAGTCCGCGGTGAAGATCGTGGGCCTTGTCCAAGAGAAAAGCACCACGAAAAACGGCAACATCATCCTCGAGCTCGAGGACATGAGCGGCAGTATCAAGGTGCTCGTCTCCACCGGCAAGGAACGGCTCATCGAGCGGGCGAAGTACATCATGCGCGACGAGGTCATCGGCATCATCGGCGTGCTTGGGGATGACATCGTCTTTGCAAACGACGTACAGTTCCCTGACATTTCGGTAGGCCGCCCGCGCAATCAGGCGCCGTGCGACATCAACGCCATCTTCACGTCAGATATCCATGTGGGCAGCAACGAGTTTGCGGAAAAGTCGTTCCTCCGCTTCATCAAGTGGCTGCGCCTCGAGATGGGAAGCGAGAAGCAGCAGGAGCTTGCCGCGAAGGTCAAGTATGTCGTCGTGACGGGCGATGTCGTTGACGGTATCGGTATCTATCCCAACCAGGACAAGGAGCTTACCATCAAGGACATCTACCAGCAGTACGAGGAGACGGCCAAGCTCTTTTCCTATTTCCCCGACTGGATTGAGATAATCGTATCCCCCGGCAACCACGACGCCACGCGCAGCGGCAATCCGCAGCTTCCCATACCCAAGCAGTTCGCCTACGGACTGTATGAAAACAGCGCCGTGCACATGATCTCGAATCCTTCGTACTTCTCGCTGCACGACGTCCGATGCCTCACGTACCACGGGGATTCCATCTTCGATTTTCTTTCCCAGATACCGGGATTCGAGTACACCGACTGCGTGGCTCCCATGACCGAGATGCTCAGGAAGCGCCATCTCGCACCGCTGTACGGCATGGGAACGCAAATCATACCCGAGCAGCATGACTTCCTCTGCATCGAGGAGCCGCCTGATATCTTCCACACGGGTCACACCCACATGTACGGAAGCGGCACATACCGCAACATCACGCTCATCAACGGCGGGGGATGGCAGGCGCAGACCGAATACCAGAAGCTGAGAAACATCACGCCCGACGTGGGGCGCGTGCCCATTGTCAACCTGCAGAGCCACAAGATGGTGGTCATGAACTTCGGTGACTGAGATGGACCCCGGCCGCTACGCTTCCTACTACCATCGCCTCGAATCGGAGGCCGATGTCGTGTACAACATCGCCCGGGAGGCACGAAAGCGTGGTCTCGACCCGTCGCTCGACGTGGAGATCTTCCTTGCCCAGGACATGGCAAGCCGCGTGGAAAGCCTCGTGGGGCCGGAGGGGATAGCGCCGCTCATACGCGAGCTCGACAAGAGCGGCATCTCCCGCGACGAGGTCTCCCTCGAGGTGGCCGCGCGCATCTGCCAGGGGGCGTACGGGGAGGGCACCCTGGAGACGCTTGCCGAGCAGGCCGTCCGCACGGCGCTCGCAGTCCTTACCGAGGGCATCGTATCGGCCCCGCTTGAGGGCATCGCCATGGTCAAGATAAAGGAGAACGGCGACGGCTCGAAGTACCTTGCCATCTACTTTGCCGGACCCATCCGTTCCGCCGGCGGCACGGCAGCGGCGCTTGCCGTCCTCATCGCCGACTACGTGCGCCAGAAGCTGCACCTTTCACCCTTCATGATAACGTCCGACGAGGTGGAGCGCTTCATCGAGGAGGTCGAGCTCTACAATCGCAACGTCCGCCTCCAGTACAAGCCGTCGGCCGAGGAAGTGCGCACCGCGCTTTCCCACATCGGTGTAGAGGTCACCGGCGAGACGACGGACCAGATCGAGGTCACCGGGTACCGGGACCTTCCCCGCATAGAGACGAACTGCCTGCGGGGCGGAGCGATGCTCGCCCTGTGCGAGGGCATTCTCCAAAAGTCGGCAAAGCTGCTCAAGATAACGAAAAAGGCCGCCATTCCCGGGTGGGAGTGGCTCAAGGACGTCGGCGCGAGCAAGAAGTCGAAAAAGACGGAATCGGGCGGGGTGTCCCCCAACTGGACCTATCTTACCGATATCATCGCCGGACGGCCCATCTTCTCCCATCCCATGGCGCGGGGCGGATTCCGGGTCCGGTACGGCCGCTCCCGAAACACCGGCTTTGCCGGGTGGGGATTCCATCCGGCCACCATGTTCATCCTTGACTCGTTTTTGGCCGTCGGCACGCAGATGAAGACCGAGCGTCCGGGAAAAGCGAACGTGGCCGCGCCGGTGGATAGCATCGAGGGCCCCATCGTCAAGCTCAGGGACGGCTCGGTGGTGCGCGTCGAAAGCTCGGAGCAGGCACGGGAGATTAACGACAAGGTCGATGAGATCCTCTTCCTTGGCGACGCGCTCATCGGCTATGGCGACTTCCTGGAAAACAATCACCTGCTCCTGCCCTCCGGCTACGTCGAGGAGTGGTGGGTCCAGGAGCTTGAGGCCGCGGACACGGAAGGCCGCTATGAGCGCTATGTGGAAAATCCGTATGACATCGGCGAGCGCGACGCGCTTCACATCTCCCGGGAGCTGGGCATCCCGCTCCATCCCCGCTACTGCTACCACTGGGAGGACCTCAATCTCGAGGAGCTGCGCGCGCTGGTGGCATGGGCCGCTGAGGGCGTCGTGGAGAAAAACGCCCTCGTCCTTCCGCGAAAGAAGGTGGAAAAGTCGTACCTCGAAAAGATGTGCCTCCCCCACAAGGTGGACCGCGACCGCATCATCATCCCCTCGGAGACCTTCCGGCACTGCATGGACCGCGAGCGATTCGACGACGTGGTGCCGCTGGTCGACACCGAGGGCAAGGACGAGCGCGACATCGTCCTCGAGGTGGTGTCAAAGGTGCTTGGGATTCCCTTGCGCTTCAAGTGCCCCATCACGGTGGGAGGGAGGATGGGGCGCCCGGAAAAGGCCAAGGAGCGCGCCATGTCGCCCCCCGTCCACGGCCTGTTTCCCCTGGGCGGCGCCGGGGGCAAGACCCGCTCGCTCGTCAAGGCCATGGACAACAACTACCTGCGCGTCGAGGTGTCGAGCAGGTACTGCCCCCACTGCCGGACCTACGGCTACCGGATGCTCTGCCCTGCATGCGGCGAGCCCACCGTCCAGCACTACAAGTGCTCGAACCGGCGGTGCAAGCGGGGACCGGACGCCGTGATAGACCACCCCGCCGACGCATGCCCCGCGTGCGGGGCCGACGTCGTTCCGTACCGGTTCCTTGACATCAATATCCGTCAGGAGATGGAGTCCTCCCTTTCCCGGCTCGGCATCGAGCTTCCCAAGGAGGTGAAGGGCGTTATCGGCATGACGTCGGTGGAAAAGATCCCCGAGCTCTTGGACAAGGCGCTCCTTCGTGCGAGAAACGGGGTGTTCGTCTTCAAGGACGGGACGCTCCGCTTTGACGCCACCGACGTTCCGCTCACCCACATCATTCCGCGTGAGATCCACACCACCGCATCCCAGCTCCGCGAGCTCGGGTACGAGACGGACTGGCGCGGCGCGCCTCTTCGCTCCGATGAGCAGGTTGTCGAGTTGAAGGTACAGGACATCGTGCTCTCGGACAACGCCGCCGACTACCTCGTGCGCTGCTGCACGTTCATCGACGAGCTGCTCGAGGGCTCGTACGGCCTTCCCCGCTTCTATAATGCGATGTGCCGTGAGGAGCTCTTCGGGCACCTCGTCATCGGACTTGCCCCCCATACGTCCGCCGGCATCCTCGGAAGGATTATCGGGTACACGGAAGCGAAGGTCGGCTACGCCCACCCCTTTTTCCACGCTTCCAAGCGCCGAAACTGCGACGGGGACGAGGACGCCGTTCTCCTCCTCCTCGATGCGCTCATCAACTTCTCCCGGCACTTCCTCCCCGAGCGCCGGGGCGGGAAGATGGACGCGCCCCTGGTCCTCACGACGCG
>JAHKLV010000082.1 GCA_020854925.1 Candidatus Methanofastidiosia archaeon
CCCACATGCATAAGGCCATCATCTTTGACATGGACGGAACGCTCATCGACGTGACGCAGAGCTATAAGGAGGCCATACTCCGCACGGTGCTCCACTTTGTCCCTAGTGCATCGAGGGACGCGGTGATACGGGAGAGGGAGCAGCTTCGCGGCAGACCGGGATTCAACAACGACTGGGATGCCTCGTACTATCTCATACGCAAGCTCGAAGGATGCGACGGCCCCGTGGTGCGCGACACGTTCTGGCACGAGGTGCGCGACATCTTCCAGAGCCACTACCTCGGGGTGGCGCTCTATCGGCGCTCATACGGGAAGGAACCGCCCCTTGTCATCGCCTCCGGCCTTATCGACAACGAGCGCGTCCTCATCAGGGAGGAGACCCTCAAGGCGCTACGCCGCTACCCCCTGGGTATCGCGACATCACGCACCCGATTCGAGGCGCTGCATGCGGTGGGCATATCGTTCCTTGGCGCCTATTTTGACCGTCACGCCATCATTTCCCAGGACGACGTCACGAAGGAAAAACCGGACCCCGAACCCATCCGTACCGCCATGGGACGGCTCGGGGCGTCTACGTGCGTCTACGTGGGCGACACCGTCGACGATGCCGCCGCGGCGCGGGCGGCGGGATGCGAAAGCATCATCGTGGGCGGCGACTGGGGCGACGCCATGGTGCGCGACGTAAACGATATCCTCGCTCTGCTCAGCTGATGCGATAAAACCGGCGTGCCTCGATGTCAACGGAGACCTCCTTGCCGATATCAGAATGCACCGCATCCTTGACCTTGGCGGTGTTGACCCGTTCAAGCTGAATCCTGACGACGGATATCTCATACTCGTCTCCCTGCCCGTCGATCCGCTTTTTCTGCACTGACATGGCCTTGATAACGGCTATGATACCTTCCGTCTCCCGGGTGATGTCCTCCTCCGCCTTGCACGTCACAAAGACGGGTTCACCAAGATTGACGTGGGCGATGGAGTTGATGTTGTGCGCGCTGCGCAGCTCAAACGTCCTCAGCCCTTCGGAAAGGAGCTCCCGAAAGGCGCTGTGTGAAATACAGGTTATGGCATACATGTCACTCACCGTCATATATACATGGAGTCAAACTCTTCCTTCTTTGACTGCTTTTCCACATCCTTGCTCAGATAGGCCAGCGTCGACTCGAGCTGGACCGCCTCGTTGATGAGCGACTCGGTGTTTATCTCCCTGCCGATAAGCGACGCCACCTTCTCGAGGAGCATGGATGCGGCACGGGGGTCGGGCCTGTTGCCCACCGTCTCAGCAAGGAGCGCCAGCGACGAGATGTTGCGCCGGTAACACTCGAGAAGCAGCGCGCCGCTCCCCCCCGAAATGCTTCCCATGGGAAGGATTTCCACCTCCGCCTCCTGCAGCCTGATGAAAGCCTCCTCCGTGGTGCTGACCCCGAAGACTTCGCCCGTCGGTTCGGACAGGCCGATACCCGCCAGGGAAATAGAAGTCTGCACGCTGTGCTTCTCCATGAACGCGCCGAGACCTTCGGCCATGTAGAAGGTCTTGTCATCGGAAAAGGCGAGGTCGGACACGAACACGATGAGCGTCTCGTCGCCATAGATCCGCATAGGCGTGAGCACGCGTCCGCTAAAGACCATGGCGATGGGAGGTATGAGGTCGGTCCTGATATAGCCGAGCTCGGGAAGCTTCAGCTCGCTGACAAGATATGTCGCGGCGATGTGACCCACGAGGCCGACGCCTGGAAATCCCTCCACAACGGTGGGATTCCGAAACGACACCTCCTTGGTAAGCACGATTTCAATCATAGTACCACACTCCCCCTTGGGTGCTTCCCCCATAAAATGGTTTTGCAGACACTGGGGACAAAACGAAATATATAAATAGCTGTATATTATTGATGAGCAACAATATTTATAAAAGTAAACATTATTATATACAATTAAGATAGATTCCAGAGGGGACATACCTATGAATCGCACACCTACTTCCGCATCAATACTCATCTGCTGCATGTTGCTCTGCTGCGCCCTCGTTCCGGCGACAGGAGCGGTACTTGCCACAGATGACCTTTCAGTGCTCTCGGTCGAGGACATCATCGCCGAGCTCATGTACGACAACTCGGGGATCGACATCCTCGAAGATACCTTCACCTACACCGGTGCGCCAAGTGCGCTTGGCATCTTCACAGGCGGGGCGGACGCGGTGGGCATCGAGCGGGGCATCGTGCTTAGCACGGGGACCGTCTCGTCCATTGCAGGCCCTAACATGTCGGGGAGCACCACGACCCAGCACGGCACGCCGGGGGACGACGACCTGTCAGCCCTGGTGGGTACCACGACATACGATGCCGCCGTCATTGAGTTCGATTTCATTCCCGCCAACGACTTCATATCCTTCCAGTACGTCTTCGGGTCGGAGGAATACCTGGAATATGTCGGGACGCAGTTCAACGACGTCTTCGCGTTCTTTGTCAACGGGGTCAACTACGCCCTGCTGCCAAACGGTGACGTCGTCTCCATCAACACGGTGAATCTCCAGCAGAACAGCGAGTACTACATCGACAACGACCCGCGCATCAATCCGGAAGCAGCCTATGATACCGAGATGGACGGGTTCACCACCGTGCTCACCTTCCTTGCCCCGGTGGCGTCAGGCGAGGTAAATCACCTGCGCATTGCCGTGGCTGACGTGCAGGACCGCTGGTACGACTCCGCCGTGCTCATCAAAACGGGCAGCCTCACCAGCAGGAAGTCCGACCTCTCCCTGGAAAAAACGGTGGACATCAGCAAGCCAACGAACCTCCAGACCGTAGCCTACACGCTCACGGTCTCCAACGCCGGTCCCGACGCTGCAACAGGGGTGCAGGTGCGTGACACACTCCCCAGCACGCTCACGTACGCAGGACACGAGGGTGACGGCACGTATGACCCCGCCAAGGGCCTGTGGGTCGTTCCCGACATCCCGGTAGGGGAAACGGCTGAACTGGTCATACGAGCGACGGTCACAGGTGCCGGGGCGGCCACCAACAGCGCCGAGATCGTGGCAAGCGACAACTTCGACCCCGACTCGGTGCCGGATAACGGTGACACCACGGAGGACGACTACGCCACCGCCACCGTGACCCCTGTTGTAGCAGACCTTTCCCTCGCCAAGGTGGCGGACACGGATACCGCCAATGTGGGTGACACGGTCCTCTTTTCCGTGATGGTGGCAAACAACGGCCCCGATGATGCCACGAACGTATCGGTACAAGAATCCATGCCGGCAGGCATCAC
>JAHKLV010000066.1 GCA_020854925.1 Candidatus Methanofastidiosia archaeon
CGGGTATGCCAATCCTCTGCATTTCTCCAACGAGCGGTCCAGGGGGGAATCCGGTGTCTCCCTTCGGTATAAGGATATCCTTGGGGCACGATTCTCCTCCTTTTGCAGGAGCGCTTGTCTTTCCCTTTTCGAACAGTTTGTAAATGACAAACGGATTTGCATCCGTGAGTGCCAGTGACGATCCACCCTGAACGTAGTCAGCGAGGACCCGCAGACGGGTATCTTCGGCATTTTGCAAAGCGAGCTTGAGCAGCGTGTTCCTGGCGGTCCGTATCGAGACCTTGCCGCGGAACTCGCGCCTCATGGCCTGCAGCTGCCGGGCGGCGATGCCTGAGATGTCCACGATGCCGATGACGGGCTGAGATACAATGAGCTGTTCAAGCTCCTGTAGCTCATCCTTTTTCCATGCAGCCACATGTGCCATCTTACCGCACCTCCACCTTGACCGGCTTTCCCATGGTTGTCTTGACGTATACGTTCTTGACCTGAGCCAGGCCGCGCTCGTACTTGCGTTCAATGACACTAAGGATAGCCAGTGCGTTGTCTGCTATGTCCTCGTCTGACATGGTTTCAGAGCCGATGAGCGCCTGCACAACGGCTGCCTTTTTCATGTCTATCTTGACGGTCTTTTCCAAATTCTTCACGAGCCCATCCAAGGGGGCCTGGGGTGGAAGTGGCTTTGGCATCTTCCCGCGTGGTGCGAGAATCGGACCAAGGAGCTTGCCCACTTTGGGCATGAGATCAGGTTGGGCCAAGAAAAAGCTGTGTGCATTGACAAACTTTTTTGCTTCACGCTTGTTGCTGGCGAACTCCTCGAGATTGTCGATGACATCAAGACCCATCTCTTTGGCTTTGAGGGCGATGTCCCTCTCACCGATAACGGCAACGTTAATCTTTTTTCCCCTTCCTTTGGGGAGGACAACCTCTTGCCGTATCTTGTTTTCTGGCTTCTTGATGTCAACTTCCTTAAGAGTCGCAATGATTTCCAGCGACTGTGTGAAGTTTCTCGGCTTTGATTGCTCTTTAGCCTCCTTCACCCCTCGTGCTAGTGCTTCCTTCACGGGGTTTCACCTCCGAATAGCATTGAGGAAGTTGCAAACAACTGACTTAGAAGTACTCGTCGTACTTTCCTTCGTCAATTTCCTTTTGCACATCTTTTACTGGTTTGCCTTCAACATACATGTTGAAGGGCACGCCGGAACCGATGACCTCTTTCGTTGCCGACTTGAGATCATACGACAGGACGTCGTTCTTCTTCATTTTCGCGACCTTCACTGCCTGTTCCATCGAAATGTTACCCGCAGACTCGGCACCGGGCTTTTGGGGGCCACGTTCTATGCCGAGCTCCTTCTTCAAGAGGGCCGTGGTAGGGGGTACGCCCACTGTTATCACGAAGTTCCTCTTGTCGTCTACGGTTATGGTAACGGGGACTTTCATTCCTGCGAAATCCTTGGTCTCCTCGTTGATTGCTTGCACAACCTTTGGCACGGGAACACCAAGTGGTCCGAGAGCTGGCCCCAGTGGCGGACCTGCTGTTGCTCTGCCACCGTCTACGAGTGTCTTGACTGATTGTGCCATATGTCTCACCTATTAATCATCAATGCTCTTTTTTTCGATGATACGTACGTAACTGCCGTTGACAGTCACAGGAATGGGGATTGTTACTTCCAAGAGCTCAACAGTAAGCTCTTCCTTCCCTTCGTCAATCCGTACGACCTTGGCCCGCTCTCCCTTGAACGGTCCGGCGACAAGCTCGATGATGTCGCCCGGCTTGATGCCCTCCACCGAGGGTTTGTCCTCGAAGAAGTTTTCAATCTCGGTAAACGGAACGACGCCCGGAAGGATGCCGCGTACATGTTTGATGCCTTCTATTGCTTCCTGTACCGCACCCTCGTCGATGGCTTCAATAAAAATGTACCCTTTTAAAGTTTCCGGTGACAGGATTGCAGACACCTTGATGTCTCTGCTTCGCACCTTTTCCTCGACGAGCGTGGCAACATTACGCTCTTGATTCATGGTGGTTTTCAAAATAAAAAGCTGGTATTCGGGGTTCATGCCGATTCACCCTTATAATGTCGCCCCTTGGATGAGGGAGGAGATGATCTTTATCAGAAACCCGATGATGGCGATGATGCAGATGCCGATGACACACACTTTCGATATCTGCATGTACTCCTTCTTATCCGGTCTTTTTGTGAGCCGTAGTACCTTTTTGTACCCTCGTAACGTCTGGGATATTCCTTTCTTTTCTTGTTCCATTGCTCCACCCTCTGGCCGGCATCGGCTTCAAATAAAGTCGATGCCAAGGTTGATGCTGCTCTTGTCGCTGTGTTCACCTAAAATCATTTCGGTTTCGCGAGGGCCGAGGATGTAGGGCGAGTTTACACCAGAAAGAACGAGCAGGACACGGACCGTGCCCTTGAGGGTCTCGTCAATCTGCGCACCCCAGATGACCTGTGCTTCAGGGTCTAGTTCGTTGGATACGGCTTCAACTATGCGCTCCGCTTCCTCAAGCTTGAGGTCTGCAGAGCCGGTTATGTTTATAAGTGCTCCCCTTGAACCAGTAATCTCCACATCAATAAGGGGCGAGTTGAGCGCTTCTTCCACCGCTTCCTTGGCCCTGTTTTCCGTGTCCGACTCGCCCATGCCGATCATGGCAACACCACCATCGCGCATGACTGACTTCACGTCAGCGAAGTCGAGATTGATAAGGCCGGGCCTTGTGATAAGATCGGTGATGCCGCGGACAGACTGGATGAGGATATCATCTGAGACCTTGAACGCAGCCCCGATGGGCAGTCCCGGTGCAAGCTCCAAGAGTTTGTCGTTGGGAATGACTATGACGGTGTCTGCCGATTTTCTCAGATTCTCCAGTCCCTTTTCTGCGTTTCGCTGCCTTCGGATGCCTTCCACCGTAAACGGAAGGGTGACGATGC
Source organism: Candidatus Methanofastidiosia archaeon (assembly GCA_020854925.1). Taxonomy (GTDB): domain Archaea; phylum Methanobacteriota_B; class Thermococci; order Methanofastidiosales; family NM3; genus JAHKLV01. The sequence goes on from JAHKLV010000066.1 coordinate 2,937, forward strand.
CGACGGTGAGTGCACCAGACTTCTTGGCGACTTCTGCCACGATGGGTGCAGCCCCCGTGCCGGTGCCTCCGCCAAGACCGCAGGTCACAAAGATCATATCAGCCTTGTCTATGGCTTCCCTGAGGGAGCGCTCGTCCTCCCGTGCTGCCTTCTCGCCCACGCTGGGGTCGTTGCCGGCGCCAAGGCCACGTGTTACTTCCTTTCCGATAAGAATCTTTTTTCCGGCTTTGCACTTCTTGAGGTCCTGGGCATCCGTGTTCACCGCGATGTCCTCGCTGCCTTCGACACCTACCTCTCGAAGGCGGCTGATAGCGTTGCATCCTGCACCGCCCACCCCGATGACCTTGATATGGGCCTGGCACTGCATAATGATCTCGTCAAGATCGGAGTCCTCTGCCGTATTCGACTCGTAGCTTAGGGCTGTGTCACAACTTGTTGCACGCGCTACTGCATCTTCTATCAATGATTTCAAGATTTGTCCCTCCAAATGAGCATTTCGATGAAATAGCAAAATATTTACATATACGTTTTATTAATAGTATTTAAAGGTTTTTATGCATATGTTCCCTAAAAAACATAGACTTTCACTGCGAAGTGTTTAAAAATCTTTTGTTTTATATAGTTTAATACCTCTTGTCTCGAGTCTTTCCTTCATTTCGGCGCGCCCGGGTGTCCCTTTCCAGTCGAGAATGACCGCGTCAGTGGGTCCATTTTGTGCGATTACGTGGTCGAGCGTACGGTCATCCACCGGAAAGGCATACTTTGGTATGACGTGCCCAACTGCCCAAGGGGTGTGGAGGGCGATGTCGGTGAGCTTGAGAGGATAATGCCCTCCACCGATGCCTAGGGCACAGGGATGTGGCGCATCGGCATAGGAGAGCGCCTCGTGCACCGCCGATGCCACAACGTATCCCGCACGGGGATCGATCCACTGGTCATGGTGGCTGCCAATCTCGAAGAACGTCGTTGGAACGGCCGTGGCCGGCCCGTGGTGCGTCGCTTCGAGGGAGACCTCATAGATGAGGCCTTCTTCCTCCCTGCCCCGTTCCATCGCCATGAGCGCAAGCTTTTGTGCGCGGGGATTTGAAGGGCACACATACCCCAGGGTGCCGCCGTAGTCGGCGGTTCTGAAATTACCGGGCGTATGTGTGGTGAGCGTGGGGACCCCCTCCTTGGAAGCGTGGCGCGTTATGAAGAATACGGCATCCACCGAGGGATATGCCTGTTCTATGGCGTCGGCATGGATGGTTCGGTCCTGTATGTGGATAAGACGCGCGCCGTTGTGTGCGTGCACGTGTCCGTTTTGGTCCTTTTCAAAGGGGAAGTGCTCAATGAGATTTCTTGCGATGTTAACGCCTGCTGGGTCCTGGAGTGATGCTACAATGAGAATCATGGGTACCGGTACCATCCCTTCGTTATAAGTGTTGGTGCCAACCTTTAAAAATTGACGTCAGGATAAAGGTAGTATTGGTGAGTGGCATGAACCGAGTATACCTTGACAACAGCGCTACCACGGCCGTTGACCCCCGTGTGATCGAAGCTATGATGCCGTATTTTGGCGAGCGGTATGGAAATGCGTCAAGCCTCCATTCATTTGGTCACGAGGCGCTTGAGGCGGTGAGCATTGGCAGGAAGCAGGTTGCCACGTTTCTTGGCGCCACGCCGAAGGAAGTCTACTTCACGGCAGGCGGCACGGAATCGGACAACATGGCGCTCCAGGGTGTTGCCTATGCACGAAAGGAAGAGGGCAATCACATCATTACATCATCCATCGAACATCCTGCCGTGCTCGAGACCTGCGCCTTTCTTGAGACGGTAGGATTCGAGGTCACCTATCTGCCCGTGGACACCACAGGGCGCGTGCTTCCCTCCACTCTTGAGGCGGCCATGACGGAGCGTACCACGCTCGTGTCCATCATGCATGCAAACAACGAGATTGGCACGACCCAGGACATCCGTGACCTGGCGCGGGTAGCGCACGATCACGGTGCGCTGTTCCACACCGACGCGGTGCAGTCGGCAGGCAAATTGCCCCTCGATGTCGAGTCACTGGGTGTTGACCTACTTTCGCTTTCAGGTCATAAGATTCATGGGCCGAAGGGAATAGGCGCCCTGTACGTACGCGAGGGAACGCCCATCAAGCCGGTAGTGTACGGCGGGGGCCACGAGCGCGGCCTGCGTTCCTCGACAGAGAACGTCCCTGGCATCGTCGGTGTTGGCATGGCGTGCGAGCTCGCGCACACGTATCTTGACGTAGACATCTCACTCATGAATCAGATGCGCGATGCGCTCATTGAGGGCATATCAGACACCATCCCCCAGGCAGTCCTCAATGGGCATCCCACCGAGCGTCTTTGTAATAATGTTAACATGTCATTTGCCGGTGTCGAGGGCGAGGCACTCATCCTCTCACTCGACCGGGCTGGCATCGCCGCTTCGACCGGCTCCGCGTGCTCTTCCAAGACCTCGAAGGCTTCGCACGTCCTGCTTGCCATCGGGCTTGACCAGGCGCTTGCGCTCGGGTCATTGCGCCTCACGTTGAGCAGGATGAATACTATGGAAGACATTGCGTATACCATTGAAAAGCTTCCGGCGATGGTGGCACGATTCAGGGCCATGTCGCCCCTGTGGAAGGAGGAATGAGAATGGGTTTTGAATTCAACGAAAACGTAATCGAGCACTTTGAGAATCCCCGCAACGTGGGCGAGATACCTGATGCAGATGTTATCGAGACGGTGGGCAGCCCCGTCTGCGGAGACATGCTGACCCTGTACATCAAGCTCAAGGACGACAAGATAGAGGACATCAAGTTCAAGACGTACGGGTGCGGCGCCGCCATTGCCACATCGTCTCTTTTCACCGAACTGGTGAAGGGAAAGACCGTGGAAGAGGCCCTCAAGGTGACAAGCGATGTCGTTGTCGAGGCAATAGGGGGCCTCCCGGAAAAGAAGGTGCACTGTTCGCTTCTTGCTCCGGATGCCTTTAAGCAGGCCATCGAGAAGTACCGGGCAAAACAATGACCTCGCCAAGCGCGGCAGTCCTCGGTGATGTGCTGGAGGCATACGGTGCGGATCCCGTCGGGTGGCACGTGACCATAGCGCCAGACCACCGGTCACGGACTGTTGTTATCTTCAGGAAGGGAAGGCGCGTATGGCAGGTAAAGACGCACCACATAACGCCATACCACTCGCTGGGCGTCGGTGGCACGGCACGGGCCGACAGCGAACCGAACGAGGATGTTCCCTCTTTCGGTTGGCGCTCGCTCTCCCCGTCCCTTGCGGCCCGCATCAAGACTGATATCGCGGCGTCAGGCGCGCTTTCGCCGGAAACGGTATCCCGTATTGGGCGGGAAGAGCCGCGCCGCCCCGAGGAGATGCCCCGTGGCGTACTTGAGGGCCCCGTCACGATTCTTTCCAATCCCGTTTCAGCCATTTCCAAAAGCCAGGCAACGCTCGATTCAAAACTGACCCGTGCACTTGACAAGCTCCTTCTCAAGACGGAAGGGGCATCGATGCACGGCTAACCGTGCATGTGAGCCTTGATAACGGAGGCGAGGCGCTTGACACCCTCGATGATCCTTTCATTGTCCACATACGAGAAGTTGATGCGCATGTGGTTTTCTCCACCTTCCGTGTAAAAGGCCCCCCCGTGGACATAGGCAACGTTTTCCTGGAGCGCCGCCTTGAACATCTCCTTCGTGTTCATGTAGGCGGGTAGCGTGACCCACAGGAACATGCCCCCCTCAGGTCGCGTCCAGCTGACGTCGGGTGGGAAGTACTCTTCCATGGCCTTTATCATAATGTCACGCTTTTCCTTATACATGGCAGCTATCCAGGGTATATGCCGGTCGATAAGGCCACGCCTGAGCAACTGGTACGTGATGAACTGGCAGTAGGTGTTTGTGCACAGGTCCGTCGCCTGCTTCATGATAACGAGCTTGCGGATAACCTCCTTAGGCGCGCAAATCCACCCCATCCTAAATCCTGGCGAGAGAATCTTGGAAAAGGTCGAGAGGTAGATGGTGTTATCAGGGCAAAATGCCTTGACCGAGCGTATGTCTTCCCCTTCGAAGCGCAGCTTCGCGTAGGGATTGTCCTCAACGATGATGAGATTGTGCTCCATGCTTATGTCGGCGAGTTCCTGACGCTTCTGCTTGGAGTACGTGATGCCGGACGGATTCTGGAAGGTCGGCACGATGTAGAGGAAGGCGGGGGGCTTGGCACCAGACTCAAGCACCGCCCTCAGCGCGTCGATGTCGATACCGTCTTCCTGGAGGGGAATGGGGGTAAACGACGCCTGGTACATCCTGAACGCCTGGAGGCCGCCAAGGTACCCCGGCTCCTCTACAAGAACGGTGTCCCCCGGATTGAGAAGCGTTTTTGCAACGAGTTCCAATCCCTGTTGTGCGCCGCTCGTTACCAGGATGTTGTCCTCGTCGGAAATGACACCGACGCTGCGCTCGCGCGCCGCAAGAAACTTGCGTAGTTCTATGTACCCCTCTGTGGCACTGTACTGCAGTGCCTCATCAGCCTCGTTGAGGAGCACACTCTGCGAAATCCTGAAGATGTCCTCCA
>JAHKLV010000010.1 GCA_020854925.1 Candidatus Methanofastidiosia archaeon
CCGCCTCCATGACCTCGGCATACTGGTAAACGGTAAGGTCGTCGGCATCCCCCACATAAAACGCCGTGGTACGGTACACGCGCTCCCATGCATCGAGCGCTGGCTCACCCGCAACCGTGGTATCCATGAGCGAACGGCACAGGATGATGGCCGCTCGCGTCTGTTCCTGTTCCTTGAGCAGGTGCGACATCCTGCCATACCACATCATGGCCTGAAAGTACCGGCCAAGCTCCTCAGTTCGCGTGTAGTGCCCTCGCGGCCTATACTGGGAGTAATCCTCTCGATACCCAAAAAGGGGCGATACGGCTATGCCCGATGCGGCATCGATAAGGGCAAGCTCTTCGTACACGGATTCGGGGGCGGTACTGGCTCGGGCATGGTCGGGGCACAGGAGGAGCAACGCCACGGTGAGAAACGCGGTGTTTGCCTGTGCCGCATCCCGAACGGCACCGGTGCTCTCGCGGGCATACTGTTCTGAAGTGAGAATCAACGCCTCGGTGAGGGCGACAATTTCATCGTAAAAGTACGCCTGCTCAATTTGACGCAAGGAGTAGTCGTAAAGGATATGGAAGGTATGCAACAGAGCGTCGCTCGTGACAAAGACGGGGGTCCCCCTGTCGGCAAGTGCCTCGTAATACGCATGAAAGAGGATGTCGCTTCCGGTCTGGCCTATGAAAAAGCCCTGCGCTTCCAGGAGCGATCGCTGAGACGCGGAGAGAAAAAAGTCATCCACATTCTCGGGTTCGAACGCATAGGTGGCAAGGGAGGGACGATAGGATATATCGGGTAAGACGAAGGAAGAAAACGAGAGGTATCCCCCGTTTCCCGGAGGGGGTGTGGTCTCAGGAGGGGGGGTTTCCGTTGACGAGATGCACCCGGAGCACATGAGCATGACAAGAAGGATGATGATGCAGGCATTCTTTTTCATGGAATATCACCACACATGCCATCGCTTTCAAAATATATAAAGGCATGCAAAGGGCTCAATAATACTTGAACTTAAAAAAAGAATGAGACAAAAAAGAAAAAAGAGACCGAGCGACATACGCCCGATGGATGAGCATAAAAGGGAAGATTACTTTCTCATCTTAGCTTTACGCTTCTTTCTTCTCATGCGCTTTTTAAGGTGCTTCCACCTCATCTTTCCCTTCTTCTTCCATTTTCTTGGCTTTTTTCCCAAAAAATCACCTTAAGTTGCTTCACCAAATGGCGTGAACTTGGTAAAATTGACTTAATCCATTATTGACAACCCATTTAAAAGGTTTGTGGTAGGGCGCTAACCTGCCTCTTCTGTCCTGTCGTGCCAGTAGGTGCGGCCCCTTCCCTGCTCCACCTGCGGTGCGAGCGCGGGAGGATACGGGGCAAAGTACATCTGCTCAAGAAGATAGGGCTGGTGCACCCTGACAGCCCATGCGCGCATGAGCGTGGTGAGAGCATGGAGAGGGAGGATGTTTGCACGGTACTGGCTCATGGTGTCGAGATAGAGAGCCTTTTCCTCAGGCGAGAGATCCCCGGATACATAACCCAGGGCGTGCATGAGCACATTAATGTGCGCGCCGGCGCCGGGCATGCGCGAAAGCGCCGAGGTAAGAAGCGCATGGTAGGAGTCAACGACCTCTGAGCGCTCCATTCCCTTCTGCCGCGCTAGGATGGCTCCCATTTGCTTAAGCGCGGTCTGATTGTATGCCATGAGCAAGAGCTTGTGACGGGCATGGAACGTGTAAAGATCCTCACTTCTTCCCGATAGCTCCGCCTGCCTCCATCGTGCGAGGGTGTACACGGCGGTGAGAAAATGCTCACGTATGCGGTCATTTTGGAGCCTGAGCTCATCCTCGACAACAGCGGTGGGAAAGCGGGCAAGCACCGCGCCGCCAAACAGACCCTGGCCCCGGCCCACGGCTGGGCCCGGTTCTGGTGAAGCGTAGAGCTTGACATCCTTGATACCGCATGAAGGGGATCGGGCCTTGAGGATGACGCCGTCAAAGGCCCCAGCGTCGGCAAGCGCCTGTTCCACGTACGTTTCCATGCGCCCGGTGACGTCAGCGCCCGTTTCCGGCTGGACGAGCAGGTGCCTGCCCCCGGATACGACGATACGCACAGGCGGGCGGGGTATGCCCAACCCTATGTCCGCCTCGGGACAAAGGTCCACGAATTCGGCATGGCCCTTCAGGGCCTCCACCAAGGGGCTTGTCACCATCTGCCCGTTGTACCTGCACGAGTCAAATCCAAGACACCGGCTTACGAGAAGCCGTGGCCGTGCATCCTGCTTGTCGCTCATGTGCTACCTATGCAGGGCAACGAATAAATAGTATGACCTTCCGAACAAGAAAAGGTACCGCACCCCAACAGGGAAAGCGTGCGGGCACACCGGTCGTGAGCCCCATGAACATAGCGCTTATCGGATGTGGCAACATCGCATCCATCATTGCCAGAAAGGCGCGCAACGTACGTATCGTTGCGGTGTATGATGCTGACGAGCAGCGAAAGAACACGTTTGCAGCACAGGTCGGCGCCCATGCAAGCCCAGATCTCGCCTCCCTTCTCGAGGAGGATGTCGCGCTTGTTGTAGAGGCGGCCTCGCCCTCGGCGGTGCGCCAGACCGCGCAGCATGTCATCAAGGCAGGAAAAGACCTCATGGTCATGAGCGTGGGGGGGCTCGTCGACCCCGTGTTCCGCTCACAGCTTATCGGCCTTGCAAGGGAGCACAATCACCGCATCTACATACCCTCCGGCGCTATTGGCGGACTTGATGCCATTTCAGCAGCACGGGTGGGGCGCATCGACAGCATCACCCTCGAGACCCGGAAACCACCGGGCTCTCTCGGCCTCACGGTCGCATCGGAAACGGTGGTCTTTGAGGGCACGCCCCAGGAAGCTATCGCCCGTTATCCCCGAAACATCAACGTTGCCGTCACCCTTTCCATCATCGGCGGGGACGACCGGGTACGCGTCACCATCATCGCCGACCCCGCGACACGAAATAATACGCACCGCATCACTGTGCGTGGGGAGGTGGGAACGCTAACCTTCGAGTTTGCCAACGAGCCCTCGCCGAATCAGGCGACTTCGCTCCTCGCAGGGTATTCTGCCGTCGCCCTCCTCGAACGGATTGCTCAGCCGCTCCACTTTTGACTAAGGGAAAGTCTTTATATCAGGCGTACCAGCTTAAGATAATGATTCCTCTCTACGACGAGAATCCTACGTATGAGCGGCCGTATGTGACGTACGGGCTCATTCTCGCCAACGCGGCCGTGTTTCTCATCCTTCTTGCCGTAGAATATGGCAGGGGAACCTCTGCCCTCTTCCGATTCTATTACGACTGGGCTGCGGTCCCATACTTCATCACCGGGGGGGACAGGCTCTACACCCTGGTGACGTCGATGTTCATGCACGGAGGATTTCTCCACTTTGGCGGCAACATGCTCTACCTCTACATCTTTGGAAACAATGTCGAGGATTCCATGGGACACGGCAGATACATTCTGTTCTACCTTATCTGCGGGTTTGTCGCCTCTGCCGCGCAGATAGCAACGGAACCGTCGTCCACCATCCCCATGCTCGGTGCATCGGGGGCCATTGCAGGCGTGCTTGGCGCCTATCTCGTCACCTTTCCGAAGGCGAAAGTGGTCACCCTTGCCATCTATTTCATCATGCGCATTCCCGCTGTCTTCGTGCTCGGATTCTGGTTCCTCCTCCAGCTCTTCTCAGGGGTGGGATCCCTTGCCTCTGGCATGGAAGGCGGGGTGGCGTACTTTGCACATATCGGCGGGTTTGTCGCCGGCATGGCGCTTGTCTTCCTCTTCAGGAAAAAAGGATTCAAGTCCCGCAAGCGGCAACAGGAAGACTGGGACCGCATTTACTATCGCTCATAGCGAACGAAAAGCGGGAGGTGGATACGATATATCGTTCCGTGCGCAGGCAGTAGGGACAGGAGCGAAGAACATATGAGATGTTGTGTTCCCTCACGCCGAGCAGCTCCATCTGCCCACCACAATACGAACAGGCAACGGTGCTCATAACCCCCCTCTGCAACGAAGGCATATAACGGTGCGGCAAGAGAGAAGGAGTAACTTGAAAAACTTATATATGGGTGTGGGCACCATGGGTCACTATATGGGATGATATCATGAACCTCGAAAAGGAAGTCACCGATTTTGCCATAACGAAGGACACATCCGTCAAGGAGATAACGGACCAGATGTATGAGGCCGGCGGATTCACCGGCGAAAAGGTATCCCTTGGTGTGAGCATCCTAGAACGTATGATGAACGAGGAATGCACGACCTTCCTCTCGTTTCCCGCCTGTATCATTTCCACCGGCACGAGGGGAATCGTGCGAGACCTCGTGCGAGACCGGCGTTTCAACGTGCTAGTCACGACGTGCGGTACCCTCGACCACGACCTGGCGCGCATCTGGCGCCCGTACTATCATGGGTACTGGGATGCTGACGACGCACAGCTCCACCGGGAAGGCATCAACAGGCTTGGCAACATCTTCATTCCAAACGAATGCTATGGCGGCATCCTGGAGGAAAAGCTCCAGGAAATTCTGCAAGAGCTCTATGACTCGGGCATCCGGTCACTGGCGACATACGAGCTTGTCTGGGCCATAGGAGACCGCCTTGATGATGAAGGCAGCATCGTGTACTGGGCAGCAAAGCACCGGATACCGGTGGTCATTCCCGGTATCACCGACGGCTCGGTGGGGAGCCAGGTATTCTTCTTCGCCCAGGACCATGATTTCAAGATTGATATCCTCAAGGACGAGAAGCTCCTCGCAGACCTCGTCTTTGATGCCCCCAAGACAGGGGCGCTCATGATAGGTGGCGGGATATCCAAACACCACACCATCTGGTGGAATCAGTTCCGTGACGGGCTTGACTACGCCGTCTACATCACTACGGCACCCGAATGGGACGGATCGCTATCGGGTGCACGGGTTAAGGAAGCGGTATCATGGGGAAAGGTGAAGGAAGACGCATCCTATGTCACCATCGAGGGAGAAGCCACCGTGCTCCTGCCGCTCATGTACGCAAGCCTCCTCCAACACCTGTAGAAACGTGCGTTCCACTCGCGTTCCTTAAGAGAGACGCGATGAGAAGGGTGTGCGGTGCTAACACATGAACCACAGAATACTTGGCATAGGGCTTGTGTGCCTCCTCCTCACCGGGGCGGTGGCGCTGCAGGCTTCCGAAGGAAAGGGTCCCCTCAAGGGAGATACCGTCCTGGATACGGCAGAACGGGCGTATGCGGCCGTAGAGCGCATGCTTGCTGTTACTGCCGATGCCCCTCCAGCGGCGGTGGATTACCTGTCTGAAGCAAGGACACTCCTTGATCTCGCCTCCAACGCGCCTGAGGCCCCGGAATCCCGTGACATGGCCCTTGAGGCCATGGCAGCCATCCGCGAGGCGGCACGCCTTCTTGACATGCCCCCCGAACCGGTCGTCCGTGCCCTTGAGGCGAGGTACGCCCGCCTCACCATTGCGCTCCTGAGAACGGAAGGGGCAGTGGGACGCCTGCATGCCCTGGGTATCGTCACTCCGGTAGTAGATACGGCACTTGAAGCCGCACGGGAATCCCTAGAAAACGCGGCAAGAGCACTTGCTGACGGGGCCCTCCTGCGCGCACAGGCCGCACTCGAAGAGGCCAGCATCCGTATACGCCACGTGGAGGGTGCCCTACGTGATGCGCTTGGTGGGCTTCGCCTCGAGGGACAGGTGACCCGATTTTTCGATACCCTTGGCGAGCGCCTTCGCGCCGCGTCAGCCATCATTGCCGCAGCTGAAGCGTCGGGAGCCGATACCACAGAGGCAAGGGCCGCGTTTGACGATATACGCCACGGGCTTGAGGAGGCACGGACCTTGCGCCAAGAGGGGTACGACCAGGAGAGCAGAGAGCTTCTTGCCTCGCTTGCGCCCCTCCTTGCCGAACTACGAGAGGCCCTGCGCTCGCTTTCCTCCCCGTAAGATGGTGATACGATGCGCCGTGCCCTCGCCCTCGGATTCCTGCTCGCCATCGTAGCGATGCCTGGTGTGTGGGCATCGTACGAGTGCACGGTCTATCGCGACGGGTACGTGCATGTTATCCATTCGGTGCAGGCGCTTCCCTTCGAGGCCGTCATGCGGTACGAACCCCTCGGCACACCCTATGAGTCTTTCCTCGCCACAGACCCAGAAGGCGTGCCGCTCTTTTTCTCAGAGGAAGGTGAAGCGGTCCTCATCTACACGCTTGGCTCCGACACGGTCACCGTGTCCTATGACACCCCTGCGCTCACGGCGAAGGAGGGGGCCCTGTGGACGTACGAGGCGTACCACGATGCGCCTGCGTCTGTTACCTTCCCTGAAGGCTCGTCCATCATCTCGTTTGATCCCGTGCCCGACACCATCAATCTTGACACGGGCACCATTGCCCTTGGTGAGGGCAGTGCCACCATCTCCTATGTCCTTCCCTATACCGAGGATGAACACACGGTATACCCTCTGAGAGGCGTGGCGCTTGCTGTCGTCTTGCTTGCCGTCGCCGTAGGTGGCGGTATCTTTTACCGGCGCCGGAACAGGGCTGCCGCATGGGGGGAGGATACAGAGCTCGACGCAGTGGAGAACCGGGTCATGGCATATATCGCCGAGAAAGGTACCGTCCTCGAGTCGGAGATACGTATGCAGTTCGACCTTCCGAAGACGTCCTCCTGGCGCATGGTGCGCCGACTCGAAGCGGCAGGGCATGTCACCGTAGAGAGAAAAAACAGGACGAATGTCGTGCGATTCAATAAGCGGTCTTGAACCTGAGCACTGCCGCGATGCCGCCCATGCTTCGAAGCTTCTCTCCGCCCTCGTGCGACGTGGAGATGATATACGGCTCAGACTGGAAGTTCTTTGCCTTTGCGACGATTGCCTGTACCTCGTCTGAACGGCGCAGGAGCTCGTCGGTGACAAGGACATGGGCTGCCTGCCCGTTTTCCACCGCCTGGCGCACCTCCCGCACGCCGTAGACCGCCTCATCAGTGAGGATCTTGCGGAAAAAGTCCTCGAGAAGCGTAATTTCCCTTGCCACACGGGACTCCTGGAAGACCTCCTCGACATACCCGCGCTTGACCACCTCCCAGATACCGGTCCTCCCGGTCACCGATATGCCCTTGATGGAGAGGGAAGGGGCAAGAAACGGCCTCTGTGCCAAGACCCACGCCAGAAACTCTTCCTTCACAAACCCGGGGCCGGCGACGATGGCGGTCTTTATGCCCATGTCGCGGAGGTATGCGGCAATCTTTTCCGCAACCTCCTTGAAAAACGCCTCCTTTTCCCCCGCTCGAGTCCCGGAATCACGTTTGCCAGGAATATTGCGATTGATGGAGGCGGAAAAGTCAATGCCGTACTGCTTCACGATACCAAAGTCCGCCTCCCCTTCATCAAGGGCGATGATAAGCACCTTGGGGTCGTTGGTGGCCTTGACTGCGGCGTAGACACGGTCGACCTGGTAGCCCTTCCATGCCTTGGTAATCGTAAGCGTATCGTTGTTCTCGATGGAAAGGGTGTGGTAGCTTCCCACCTGGTCCCCCTCCACGATTACCCCCGTGAGCCGCAAAGCGTCGGCATAGTGGGAAAACTCCACCTTCTCCAAGCGGACACCAAGGTAGATGCGGATCTTTTCCGTCTTGTCCGGACGGATGGCATCTGCCTTGGACTGCTGCCGCCGGTAGGTGACGGCATGGACCACGTCCCCCGGTTCGAGCACCTGCGAGAGGTGCCAGAGGTCGTCCATGGTCTCCACCTTGAGCTTGAGGACCCCTTTAGACAGGTCCCGGTGGACAACACGCATGTATCAGGTACCGCCGGGAGCCATAAAAACATTACCGAAAGATGTCATCTGCCGGCACCCTGTTGAGGGATTGTGCAGAACATTCTCCAGGATGGTAGCGGGCGTTGCGGATGATGACCACGGGGACACCCTCGTCCGATTGTCCCATGACAAGGTCCGCTGCGGAGGCTAGCTCGTCCGCACGGGAGATGAGGCTTGCGTGGAGCTCGTACCCATACAGGTCACGCTCGCCCTTGTAGTACCAGAAGGGATCAATGCCAGAAAGCCCGATGGCCACGCCGATGGCACCGCACCGAAACGGACGCCCCTGGGTATCGGTGACAAGAACGCCTATGGTTGCCTTGTGGGCCTCCTGGAGCGTGTCCCGTATGGCACGTGCCGAGGCATCGGGGTCCTCTGGCAGCGTGCAGACGATGTCGCTGGTGCCGGCGACGTTCGAGGTGTCGATGCCCGCCGAGGCGCAGATGAATCCGTGGGGCGTCTCGGCGATGATGGGCCCCTTGCCGACCCGGACGATGGAACGGGAGTATCGGATGATAAGCTCGCAGAGACGGGGGTCCTTTCCGGTCTTGTCCGCCATGGCAAGGGCTTCATTCCTTGGGACGAGCGTGGAAAGGTCGTGATAGCAGCCCTCCGCCTTTGAGACGATGGTGGAGGCGACGGCAACGACGTCGCCGTCCTTGAGCCCTCTGCCTTCACGGGCAAGAGCCTCACAGATGAGGGACCCGATGCAGTCACCTTCCTTCACGAGGGGAATCGTCTGCAACGGAATAAGTTCTACGACGGGATGATGCACGGGAACGCATTCATGCAGGGAGCCTTAAATACTTTCCTCTTTGGGGAATGAGACGTCATGAATCCCCAAAAGGGTACAATGTTCTGCTAATTCTAAGGAAACCTTTAATAATATTCCTCGACGTCTTACCCTATAGCACCTTGCCTCGGCAAGGGGGTGGTTCTTTTCGTGTATGAGAGAATACATACCGCCATGGA
>JAHKLV010000029.1 GCA_020854925.1 Candidatus Methanofastidiosia archaeon
AGAAGTCGCAAGAAAGGTTGCATCCGAACGTGCCGAGGGAATACACCCGTGACCCGGGACGGAAGTGGTAGAGCGGCTTTTTTTCGACGGGGTCGAGGGCGGCGGCCGTGACCGCGCCGTAGTTGTACGAGACAAGCGTCCCCCGCTCCGACCCGCGCGCCCGGCATACGCCGCGCTCACCGGGCATAAGCACACAGTCGTGAGGGCACAAGAGGCACTGCACCGAGCCGTCTGGCCGGGGGGCAGCGTAGCGGGCTTCATGCATGAAGCGCCTATATGTATTAGAAATATAAAAGGGATGTGATAATAAAGGGAAAAAAGAGGGGGATCGCTTCCCCGCTTATGCCTCGGCAAGAAGCGTTATCGAGGTGAGGATGTTGTCGCCCTGGCTCATCTCGTCCGTGGTGACGGTGAAGGACACCGTGTAGGACTCGCCCTTGGGAACGGATACCCCTGACTCGATGTCGCCAAACGAGATGGCGCCGGTGTTCCCGCCCGTCTTGGAGAGCGTGACCGTGACGTCCTGGGTGCCGTTGTTCACGATGACAAAGACATCGCTAAAGACGGTGATGGCGTCGACGTTGACACCGGTACCGTCAACGCGGGCGAAGTCGAGGAAGAGCGCGCCGTCGGTGTCGTAGTCGACGTAGGCGCCGTTGGGGCCATCGAATGGTTCGAGGGTAAGGAGCGCCGACGCGTCGCCGGCGACGTAGATCTCTGCGGTGCGCTGCGCCTCGATCGAGGTAAAGGCGCCGGTGGAGACGGCGATGAGAGCTGCCGCGAGCACGGCAAGCACGGGTATGAGCTTTTTCATCAGTGACATGGTGTGTTCCTCCGATTCTATCGCTTCCCGGATGCTCCCGGGTCTGTACGATGGGTAGTCGCACCCCCTTTAAAAAGAAAACGAACGCGACGTAAGGAACACCGTTTCGTAACTGCGGTACACAAAAGAAGGAAAGAAGGACGGCGTACCGCCGCCCTCAGGTGAGGAAGGTCCGAAACTTGAGAAGGAGCTTCATGTTGGTCTTTGCCACGGCCTTGAGGAGCTCGAGCTCGCTGATGCTTTCAAACCCGCACTTTCCCAGCGCCGTGGCGGCATCGTCGAGCTCGGCGTCCGACATGGAGGTAAGCACCTGCTGCGCCTTGTAGAAGAGCTCGAGGCGCTTGCCGAACGACGCCTGCCACTCGTCCTGGTAGGCTGCCAGCGCCGCGCGGTCCGTCCTGCCTTCTGCCACGGCCTTTGCCGCCGCCATACCTGCGTACTTGCCCGACTCGATGGCGGTGGCGATGCCGCCGCCCGTGAGCGGATTGACCACGCGCGCCGCATCGCCGACGAGGAGCAGATTGTCTGCAAACGTTTCCTTGAGCGGACGGCACACCGGCACGCCCCCGGCGTTGATCTCGACGACGCGCGCGCCCTTCATGCGGTCCGAGGCGAGGAACGCGTCAAGATAGTCCTTGGCGTGGCGGTCGGTGAGCGACGGGATGATGCCGATGCCGACGTTCGCCTTGCTCTCCCCCTTGGGGAAGACCCAGACATAGCCGCCCGGCGCGACGTCCTTGCCGAAGTAGAACTCGATGGCGCCGTCAAGCGAGACGTTGGTCATCTCGTACTGCACGCACGACTCCATGTGCTTGAGGGGCACCACCGTCTTGACGCCGAAGTACGGCCCCACCCGCGAGGCGACGCCGTCGGCGGCGATGATGACCTTCGCGTCGATGACGACGTCCTGTCCGAAGTGGCGGGCATGCGCCCGCACGAGCCCGCCCTCGAGCCGCTCGCCGGAGACGAACCGGGTCTTGAGGCGGAGCTCTGCGCCGGCGTCCGCGGCCATGGTGGCAAGATCCTTGTCAAAGACCTTGCGGTCGAGCACGTAGCCGAACTTCATCTTCGAGACGCGCTCGTCGTCAAGGTTCACAACGATGTTCGAAGGAGAGACGAGCCTGACGTGCGCCACCTTCCACGTTATCCAGCGGTCCTTGGGGGCAGAAAGCCCCAGATGCGCGAGAATCCCTTCCGAGACCGCCTCGGCGCACTGGACGGGCGTCCCTATCTCGGCACGCTTGTCGATGGCGATGACACGCGCCCCCGCCTCGGCAGCGAAGCGCGCGGCGGTGGACCCGCCCGGCCCCAGGCCGACGACGAGCACGTCACAGGTGAGGTGCTCACTCATACAAGGCCCCCATGGGGCACGCCCTGGCGCACAAGCCGCAGGGGGTGCATTTCGTAAGAATGATGTCCATCTCCGTCACCTCGATGGCTCCCGACGGGCAGACGGCGGCGCACGTCTGGCACAGCATGCAAAGCTCCTTGTTCACGTTCATGCGCGTCACCCTCCGAGGAAGGAACCCATGTCCCAGAGGTCTTCAAGCCCCTCCCCCTCGGGGAAGGTCATCAGCAGGGAGACGACGGCCCCGTCACGGGAAAGCGCAATGCCCTCCTCCCCGGCGAGCCCGATGAACATGTTGAGCAGGAAGGCGGCGCCCGAGGCGTTCGAGGCGCTGTCAAAGCGCATGAGCATGCGCATCTCGCCCCGGGAGACGTCAAGGCCCATGCCCACGCATTCGAGACCCTCCATCTCCTCGCCGAACCCGAGGGCGTCGGACCCCTCGCCCGCCGCGACGGCCGAGACGTAGGCGGCAAGCGGGTAGGCGGCAAGCGCGCGCCTCATGTCATGGTACCGCGTGTCGCCGGAGAGGGTTGCCACCTCGCCCAGAGATGCGCCGATGCTTTCAGAAAGCGCCGGCTCGTCACCAAGGACGCAGAAGGGCCCCGACCAGTAGTAGCGCACGGAGTCATCCAAGGCATAGAGGTCGACGCCCCGGTACGACCCGGCAGATGCATCGCCGTAGGCGGCGGCAAGGGCGTCGCGAAACGCTTCGCGGTCCCTGGGGCGGACCACCACGGCCATGGACTCGGCCCCGTCGCCGGCAACGCCGAAGAAGAGCAGCTCATCGGCATGCTCGGCAAGGAGCGCCATGGGGGCGGCGTCCTCGCCAAAGGGGCTTTCGCCGGAAAAGAGCGGGCTTGAAAGGAGCGCGCCGTCAAGCGACAGGACGTAGGCGGCGGAGCGCGGCACGAGGCCTTCCGCCTCCGTGGTATCCGCCGTGGCGTACAGCGCCGCAAAGAGCGCAATGAAAAGGATAAGGACAAGGGCGCCTGCGTACTTCATGGCCCCCGCGGGGGCGCGTGGCGCATCGGACGGCTTTCTGAGATACCCGCAGTGCGGGCACATGCCGACGGTGGAGGGCATGACCCTTCCGCAACTTGGACACTTCACTGCATCACCTTACAGGGATTCTCCCGGGGAGGGCTTTTATACTTTATGGTGCTGGCGCCATCGAAAGAAAACCCAAACATTTTTTAACATAATTTTGATAACACGGCTTTCGATGAATGATGTTATCGTCCTCGAAAATCCCCTTCTCAAGAGCATCCTCGGCACGCTGCGGGAACGGGCCACAGACTCAACCGACTTCCGGCTCAACCTCCGGATAGCGGGCTACCTCATGACCTACGAGATCATCGGCAGGGAATGCGGGACCCGGCCCGTGCCCGTACAGACCGTCTTTCAGGACATCGAGGGGGAGAAGGTGCGCGAGCACATCCTCCAGGTCATCGTCATGCGCGCCGGCCTGCCCTTCACCGAGGGTGGCTCCCGCCTCCTCGACGAGGCGCACACGTCCCGTGACATCGGCGTCGTCGATGCCCGGCGCATCGAGCGGGGCGGCCTTGACATGGAGATCGAGATAAGCTCGTACAAGGTGCCGGAAATCCAGGACGGAAGCATCGTTGTCATCTACGACCCCATGATGGCCACCGCCTCGACGCTCGTGGAGGTCATCGGGCGGCTCAAGGGCAAGGAGCGCGCACGCCGGATAATCGTCTGCTCCATCCTGGCGACACCCTACGGCATCAGGGCGCTGCGCACCGCCTTCGGGAAGGAGCTCCACATCTACACGCTCTCCATCGACGGGGGAGGGCGCGACGGCCTCGACGAGAACGGGTATATCGTCCCCGGCCTGGGGGACTGCGGCGACCGTGCCTTTGGCGCGTACTAATAGGGCGGCAGCGCTGGGGTGCGCAAGCTCTCGTACTTACACCGTAAGTAAATATAATAAGAGAAAAAGAGGGGTAAGGGGGGAAATGGCGACCCCCCTTGTCACGTGTGGTCGGCGGCGCCTTCAGACATTGAGCAGCCGGTCGAACTCCCACGGGGACACCGTGATGCTGTAGTCCTGCCACTCAAGCTTCTTGACGCGCATGAAGGCCTTGTAGGCCATGGTGCCCAGCGCCTTTTGCATCTCAAGGTCTGCTTCCAGTGCGGCGAGCGCCTCGAGGAGGGTTCCGGGGAGCGACTGGAGACCGCTTGACGCGCGGCGCTCGTCGTCGAACTTGTAGATGTTTTCCTCCACGGACACGCCGGGGTCTATCTTGTTCTTGATGCCGTCGATGCCGGCGGACAGCATGACCGCGAAGGCGAGGTACGGGTTGCACGACGAGTCGGGCGAGCGCAGCTCGAGGCGGCGCGTCTTCTCGTTGGCCGACGGTATGCGCACGAGCGACGACCTGTTGCGGTACCCCCATGAGATGTAGACCGGCGCCTCATAGCCCGGCACGAGCCGCTTGTAGGAGTTCACCGTGGGATTCGAGACCGCGGTGATTGCCGGCGCGTGCTTGAGAAGGCTGTTGATGTAGTACAGGGCCGTCTGGGAGAGCTCCCCGTCCTCGGAGAAGATGTTTTTCTTCTTCTTCGTGTCATAGAGCGACTGGTTCGTGTGCATGCCGTTTCCTGCCTTGCCCGTGAAGGGCTTGGGCATGAACGTCGCCACGGTGTCGTAGAGGCTGCGGGCTATCATCTTCACGATTATCTTGTACGTGATGACGTTGTCGGCCGCCATGAGGGCGTCGCCGAACTTGAAGTCTATCTCATGCTGGCCGGCGCCCACCTCGTGGTGCTCCACCTCGAAGTCGATGCCCATGTCTATCATGGCCAGCGCGCTGTCCTTGCGGACGTCCTCTGCCATGTCGAGCGGGGAGTAGTCGAAGTAGCCGCCCGTGTCGTGGGGCACGTAGCCTGCCTCGGTCTTCTTCAGGAGATAGAACTCGAGCTCGGGGCCGACGTTAAAGACGATGTCCTCGCCCAGGGTCTCCTTCATGTACGCGATGGAGCGCTTGAGCACGTAGCGGGGATCGCCCGCAAAGGGGGCCTTCCCGTCGTTTTCGTACACGTCACAGATGATCCTTCCCGTGTGCTTGGTGCCGGTCGACCAGGGGAGCACCGCGAAGGTTGAAAGGTCGGGGCGCAGCATCATGTCCGACTCCTGGATGCGGCCGTAACCCTCCACGGACGAGCCGTCAAACATAATACCGTCCTCGAGGACGTCCTCAAGATTCTTTGAGGGTATTGCCATGTTTTTTACCGTGCCGTTGATGTCAACGAACTGCAGCCGGAGAAATCTCACGTTCTCCTTGCCTATTGCTTCGAACACTGTTTCACTTGGGTCCACAATATCACCACGCTGTGTTTGGAGACTGTTAAATTGTGTATATTTATAAAGTTTTCTATCTACAAATGGTCACTAGAAAGTAATTTTAGTGTATGAGTGTTAATTCATGTGCGGTTGTTGCCGGTATTGATGAGTAATACTGCATGATATCATCCAATAAAAAATTCTATAAAGATAGAGATACGCCATATACGTATACACTCAGTATTGAAACGGTGGTCATATGGAATCGGGACTAGAGGAAGACATTCTTGATTATCTAAAGCAGACGGATGCGGGTGCGACGGCGAGCGAAATATCGCGGGCATTGAACATCAATCGCATGACGGCGGTAAAGTACCTCGAGGTCATGCGCGCGACAGGGCTTATCGACTACCGGAAGGTCGGCATGGCAAAGCAGTACTTCGCCACCTCGAATCTGTCGTATGCGCAGGCTGCGCTCCTCCTGCAGGCAAAGCAGCTGCTCAAGTCCATCGAGACCATCGACGACCACGTCGAGGTGTTTGAAAACACCCTTGCCAATCACCTCGAGATCATACTGACATACCGGAAAAGCGATGTCGAGCGATTCTACGAGATCGTGAAGGAGACGGCCGCCCGGTTGGACAAGAAGGTTAAGTGATACCATGAGAAGATTCATCATCCTGGCGCTCCTCTGCGCGCTCCTGGCAGCCCCGGCCGCCCATGCCGCCGACGAGGGGCCTGCCGTATCCATCGCACACCCCGACTACGCGGCCATCGGCCAGCAGTTCACCATAGCCGTCACCATATCACAGGCCTATATCGAGGCCTCGACCATCGCCGTCGACCAGACGGTCCAGGCAGGGTGGGGCACCGAGGAACAGTCGTACTTCGACCTTTCCGCCGCATCCTTTGAGATAGCGGTCCTCACGCCCGACGAGTCTCTCACCGTGGAGCTCGTCATCGGGGTCAGGGACACGGCACCGGAAAAGCAGTTTACCATCCCTCTCGTCTTCTACGGGAAGGCCGGTGAGTGCGCCGACGGCTGCGTGCCGTTTCGCACCACCTACACCGCCGCCGTGACGACCGTGGACACGGGGCGGGCGGCCGCCAAGGAGGCTGACGCCCTCGCCGCATACGGCCAGGAGCAGTACGCCACCGCACAGCGGCTCTTCGAGGAGGCCTCCGCCACGTACGCCCTGCTGGGAAACGAGGCAAAGACCACAGAGCTTGCCGCCTACATCGCCGATGCCGAAATGGGCGTCGAGGCGATGCAGCGCTACGAGAGCGGGCAGTCGAAGCTTGCCATCGGCAACAAGACGGCTGCTCGGGCGGACTTCGAGGCCGCTTCAGCCCTCTTTGCCCAGATAGGGAACACCGCACGCGTGGAAGAGCTTGCCGGGCTCATCGCCCAGACCCAGCCGGGGACGGAGACGCCGCCGCCCGATGAAGAGTCCTCCTCCACGCTCCTGTACGCCGTTGGCGCCATCGTCGTCGTGGCCATCGCCGCCGTCGTTGCCCTCGGCGGGCGCAAGGGCAAAAACTAGTTTAACGGCATTGTCGTATGGGTGGCATGAAACAGCTGCCGCTCATACTTGTTTTTCTCGTTCTCGGCGCGCTTGCAGCCGCGGCGCCGTCAGCCGCCGATGAGCCGTACACCCCGCCTACCATCACCATTGACGTCATCGACTCCATCACGCCCAACAGCGACATCACGGTGCGGGTGACGGTCCAAAACACCACGGGCACGAGGATGTGGCGCTCACGGGTCTACCTCGACATCATGAGCACCCCGACCTCCATCAGGCAGCACCTCACCTTCTACGAGACGGAAGAGCACCTCACGAGATACAAGGTGGTCCGCGGGGATAAGGACTACATGGAGCCGGGAGAGGTGCAGACCGCCACCTTCCGCATCAGCGTGGGAAGCACCATGCCGGCGGTGACCATCCCCCTCTACGTGGCGCTCCAGACGGAGATCGGCCTGTGTGAGGAAGGGTGCGCGCCCTACCTGCGAAGCGTGCAAAACGACATCGTCGTGGAGCGCAACGAACCGAACATCTTCCTCACCCTCGACGTGACCGACGTGCAGATGGAGGTCGGCGACTGCGACATCGCCCAGGGCGGCTTTTCGGTCACCTACACCATGGAAAACACGTCGCAGACAACAGCCTTCACGGTGCGTCTTGCCTTCGACACGCCGCCCGTGCCCCTTACGATCCTCATCCTGCCCCAGATGCCGCTCTCGTCCATCCGGGCGGGAGAGCAGATGGAAGGCACCATCTATATCTCCACCGGCACCCTCTCACCGGGCACCATCCCCCTCGTCGCCCGCGTCACGTACACCGACTATTACGGCAAGTCGTTTTCCTCAACGGCAGACCTGACGATAACGGTCGTCAACGACGCCTACCAGCTCTTCATGGCCGGCGAGGGGGCGATGGCGGAATGCTCCTATGACGAGGCGGCGGAGGCATACGAGGCGGCGCTTGTCATATACGAAGAAGTGGAAAACGATGACATGGCGCAGCGCTGCAGGGAGCGCCTCGCGCGCATCGGCGCCGTGAGGTACCACCTCCAGGCGGCGGATACCCTTACAGCGGGTTCGTACGCCGATGCAAAGACCCTGTACCAGCAGGCCCGCTCGGCCTATGTGCAGGCAAACGACTGCGTGGGTGTCGCCCTGTGCGACCAGGGCATCCTCGCGTGCAACGCCCTTCTCGGAGGCGGGGCTGACACGCCGGACGACGGCAACGGCGGCGGTGGCACGCCGGTGCTCACCGTGGTTCTCGCGGTCATCATAGCGGGCCTTGCCGGATATATCGTCCTGAGGCGGAATCGCTAGGCCACGCCTCGCCTGTCGCCGGGTGCGCGTGGTGCACACGGTCCCGGGAGGAGAGGACCGTACAGAGGCAACCGACGCTCAGGCAGGCGTAAAGCACCCAGAGGGCCGTTCCCGCGAGGAGCGGCGCCTCCATCGCTGCGTAGACGATGCCGCCAAGGACCGCGGCCACAACGCACAGGGGTCGTATCATGATCGTATCACCTTGCTGCCATCGATAGAAAAGGATGAATCCAGCGAGGTGGTGGATGCTGGATTCACGTTGTTGGAGCCATTGATGGTATGTAGTATTGCTCATCAATAGTATATAAACTTTTTGGTATCATTCCCTCAAGCTCACACCCGGATTTGTGGGCGAAGGCGGCAGGCCCGCGGGCCCCCTGTTCGATGATGAAAGGAAAGAAAAGGTATGAATCCAGCGAGGTGGTGGGTGGATGTACTGGATTCATACATGTTGGAGCCGTTGATGCTGAATAGTATTGCTCATCAATAGTATATAAACTTTTTGGTGATTCTGTCTCGCCTGCGGGATTCGCACACCGGGTGCATGAGAAGGATTATAAAGGCCTGAAGTCGAATCCATGGTTGATATGCCCACCAATGTCACCATCGACTACCTCAAGGCCCAGGACGAGTACCAGAACGCCACCACCGACCGCGAGCGCCTCATCGCCCTGGAAAAGATGCTTTCCACCGTGCCCAAGCACAAGGGCACGGAAAAGCTCGTCCTCCAGATCAAGCGGAGGATGACCAAGCTCAAGAGGGAAGAGGAGGCGCGCGAGGCAAAGAAGGGTACGTCAAAGGGCTTTAACATCAAGAAAGAGGGCGCGGCGCAAATCGTGCTCGTCGGCCCCCCGAATGCGGGCAAGTCATCTTTTCTCAAGACAGTCACCAAGGCAGACGTCGACGTGGGCAACTACGCCTTCACCACGGTGGAGCTCACCCCGGGGATGCTGCCCATCAAC
>JAHKLV010000206.1 GCA_020854925.1 Candidatus Methanofastidiosia archaeon
ACAGGGATTCCATGGTGGTCGTGTCACGAAAGGGTGATGAAGCGATGGCGGCGGAAAGCGTCTCCGCGGAGATGCCTGCCACGATGACGGCACCGGGAATGAGCGTGCGCTCAATCCATGAGGGGGAAAGGCGCCCCCACAACCGGTCCAGACCGCGGTCGATGCGCGTCACCTCCGCCTCGACGCACAACCCCTCGACAAGACCGTGGGAAAAGATGATCTGTCGGGTAGACGCGGTGGAAGAAAAGACCTCACGGAGGCCATGCAGGTCCAGGAGGACATCCCGCTCCGACCCTATGGCGCAGTACACGCCAAATCCGACCTTTCCCACATCCACGAGGCGACCCGGATAGACCTTCCCCTCTTCAAGGTCCCGCAACCGGTAGAACCGGCGGTAACGCGAAACGAGGAACGCCTCGAAAATCTCTTCATCGGGGCCGGAAAACGTGACGACGGTATACGGGCCGCTCTGCTCGACCTCAAAGGATACCTCAAGGTCTACGGCCGATGCTATGTCTTGGCGCGCGATGGCGCCCTGAAGGGTAATGTTCACAGATAGGGCTCCAGTTCTTTGTTTAAAAGCTTAATTCTTTCCAGCACCGCCGGGCCGACACGGGTCGAGAATCGCTCGAGCGTGTGGGAGACGGGTACGCGCCTCGTGCCGAAGGTGCAGTTGTCGCAGTGTGCCACCACTTTTTCCTCCCAAGTCTCGGGCATGTACCGTCCCGGGGGGAATCCCAGCTCACGCGCCTCGTCGTCGGTGATGCCGGCACCGATATGGCGCTCGCAGATGCGCGCATAGGGCTCGGGGAGATGAAGCGAACGGATGAGGCGGGCTCCCTCGATGCCGTGGCGGATGCTGTGCGTGACACTGCGCCCGATGTCATGGAGAATGGCGCCATTGCTTGCCATCTTCACCGATATCGAAAGGCCTGCCCTACGCATCCGCGTAGCGACGTCCTCCGAGTACAGGGCTACGGCGAGCGAGTGCTCGATGACGTTTTCTGGAACGCCAACTTCGTAGAGGAGCGAAAGATAGAGCGCATCATACTGCATGGTGACCTCGTCAGGCAGAAGCACCGCTGGCGTGCTTGATGCTTGCTATCTCGTCTTGCAGGCGCTCGATTATCTTTGCGTTGTCGTAGTATTCCAGCGGCTCTCCGCACTCGGGGCATTTGAACTGCACTTCCTGGGCATCGTCGAAGGTGAAGCGCATACAGGTGTTGCGGCAGACAAAGTACATGCACGCCTGTTCCTGCTCCAGGCGCTCCTCAAGCCGGGTCAGGTAGGACGACTCCATTTCATGTACGATTTCCGGCGCCTTGTCCAAGTCGAGCTTCCAGTAGTAGATGTACCACCCCGTGGTCTTGTCCCGTGTCCTCCGGTAGGAGGCAAGACGGTGGTCATAAAGCTTGTAGAGCACCTTTCGCACGTCGTTAATCTTCATTTCCGTCTCTTCGGCGAGCTCTTCGGCGGTGGCCTCCTTCATACTGATGATAGAGGCAATCTCCACACCGCCCTCGCCGAGAAGGTCTTCCAGGAATTCAAAAATCAGGGTATCTATATCTCGCATGGCAACACCAGTGTGTGATTGAAAGAGTAGAAAATATTATCATTATACTATGCCCTTGTTGGTATTTATACGTTTCCATGAGGGGATTGGCAGGAGTGCGGGCCGTGAGCGAGAGAAGGATGCCGGTCGCCGTTGACGACCTTGCCCTGGCCGCTTGGTATGATGGAAAGGCGGGCGCCCCCAAACTGTTTTTTGAACTGGCTGCCGGCGAAATACCGGTCGAGGAACAGGGCGAGGGCAGCCACCTCGGAATGGGGCTGCGTGCCCACGGAGAGGTTGTAGTCCGCACGCTGATACACTTGGGGCGGCACCTTCTCGGCTCCGACGACGATGCACAAGTCCCCGGGAGCGGCACGAATCTCCTCCATCGGCCCCTCGAAGGGGATGCCGTACATGGTAAGGTGCACAACCGTCCCCTCAAACGTGGACAGAAAGGACTTCCATCCTTCAAAGGAAAGGGAAAAGGACCCGCCCCAGGTATCCACGACCTCGTCCACCGTTTCCCTTATCTTCGGGTCCTCGCCGGAGATGACGATGGAGTCGGCGCCAAACGCCCGTGCCACAAGCGCCACATGCGTCGTGATGCGCTTGTCACGCTGGGGGCGGTGCCCGATGCGCAGAACGGTAATCATAGGCGTAAAGAATCAAAGCGGTTATATAAATCTTCTCTTTCAGGGCCCACCCCCCTGGCCGCCATCCACAGGAAGAGAGCTACGGCCGTTGCAGCTGCCAGGACGCATGCCCAGAGAAAGAC
Organism: Candidatus Methanofastidiosia archaeon; assembly: GCA_020854925.1. GTDB lineage: Archaea > Methanobacteriota_B > Thermococci > Methanofastidiosales > NM3 > JAHKLV01. The sequence goes on from JAHKLV010000206.1 coordinate 2,328, forward strand.
GGCGCCGTAGCCACCCGAAGCGTAGGCGGCACCAAAGAGTGCGGGACCGATGGTCTGGCCAACACGCAGGGTCGACGCATAGAGCGCCGAAACGGAGGCGCGATGCGCCGGGTCGGCAGCTCCGAGAACCATCACCTGGAGCGCAGGAAGGTTGAGCCCCTGGCCGACGCCGAACAGCACGGCGGCAACGGGTACGGCCCAGACCGATGACACGGCCACGAGTATCGCAAGCGAGCCCGTATAAACCACGTAGGAACATACGACCGGTGCACGGCGCCCCACCCGGGCCATGATAGGCCCCGCTCGAAAGGAAAAGACGGCGGTGGAAACGGACATGAGTGAAAGGAAGATGCCTATCTGCACTGAAGACGACCCATGGACGTCGCTTAGGTACTGGGGAAGGTAGGTAAGATAGGCGCCATAGAGAAGCACAAAGGTGACCACACCCACCGCCAAGAGCCCCGCCAGATGAACAGAACACGGCATGCGGGTGGCGCCATCCTTCGTTGTGCGACCCCCTGCCGGCTCCTTGAGTGCCCAGATAACGTAGGCACCAAGCGGTAAAGCGAGAAGAAATACCAAAAACGGCGCATACCACGCCACGGCGGCTAGCAGCCCCCCCACCGAAGGATATGAAGCGGTACCTATGGAAAGGACGCTCCCGTTGTACCCCATGACCGCCTCCCGCTCCTCCCCCTGGTACCAGTCGCCGATAAGGGCAAGGGAAACGGTGGAAAGCCCCGCCGCGGCACACCCCTGCAGGAATCGGCAGACGAGGATGGCATCATAGGAACGAAGAGCCGCGATTGCTCCGCCCGATATCCCGAAAAGAAGCAGGGACGCCACCAGGGCTGGACGCCTCCCCCGCCGATCGGATGCCATGCCCCACACGGGACTCAGGAAGATGCCGGGAAGCGTGAAGACGGTGACAAGCATGGCGACCTCGCTGTTGTCAAGACCGAGCTCCGCCTTGATGAGGGGAAAAGCAGGGGAAATGAGCGAGACGCCGATGACGGCCATGAGCGTGGTGAGAAAGATGATGTACAGGTGCGACCTGCCGTACGCCATGGTTGTTCTAGGTTTCTGCGGCATAAGATACTTTGCCCCCATAAGAGGGGGATTAACCCAAAACATTTATATAAGATACAATTGACTGATAATCAGTCAATAGGTGGTATCATGACGTCGCGAACGAGTAAACATCCGGAGGAACGAAGAAAGGAGCTTCTTGACGCGGCCGAGCGGCTCTTTGTGGAGCAGGGGTACGAGGAAACATCCATACGCGACATCATCACGACGGTTGGCGTTGCCCACGGCCTCTTTTACTACTACTTCCGATCGAAGGAGGATATCCTCGCTGCCATCATAGACCGATTCTACGATTCGTTCCTGCGGGCCGTGGATGAGGCGCACACGAAAGAGGGGCGTACGGGGCTCGAGATGCTCGGCGACATCATTGCTGCAGGCATTGCCATAAAAAAAGGGAAGGAGCGCCTTTTCGCATACATTGGGGCAAGCGACGACATCCACATCCAGGAACAGCTCGCAAGGGGTGCGGCAGAGCGTATGGCGCCCGCCATCGCGGCTATCCTAAGGGCGGGCGTGCGGGACGGATC
>JAHKLV010000094.1 GCA_020854925.1 Candidatus Methanofastidiosia archaeon
GTTGACTTTACATGGGAGGACTTCCAGAAGCGCACGAACGATGAGCTGGTAGGCAATCTCGGCAACTTCATCTACCGCGCCCAGTCGTTTGCGAAGCGGTATTACGACTCGTGCGTCCCCGTTGCGCCGGAGGGTCCAGAGGATGAGGCCCTCTACCGGGACGTTGCCGCCATTGTTGACGAGATGGCCGATGAGCTCCATGCCGCACACATACGATCCGGCCTCAAGCTTGCCATGAGGATAGCACGACTCGGCAATCAGTTCTTCCAGGAAAACGAACCGTGGAAGAACGAGGCTCGCCGGGCCCAGACTGTCAGAACATCGCTCAATCTCTGCGCCTCGCTTGCCATCGTCCTGGAACCGTACCTACCCGGGACCGCCGAACGCATCTGGGACGCCCTTTCACTGCAGGGTTCGGTCCGCGATGCTTCGTGGGACATGGCAAAGGAGCGGATGTTTTCGGGAGGGGAGACGATACGGACCCCGAGCATCCTGTTTGACAAGCTCGAAGACGCGTCTATAGCCGCGTTCAGGAAAAAATACAGCGGCCGCGACAGGCAGCAACCGAAAAAGGAGGAACCCCCGATGATAGAGTATGAAGACTTTGCGAAATGCCAGTTCAAAGTGGCGCGTGTCGTCACGGCAGAACGGGTGGAAAAATCGAAAAAGCTGCTCAAGCTCCAGATAGACCTGGGCGATGAGACCCGCCAGCTCGTGGCAGGCCTTGCCGAATACTATGCCCCCGAGGACATGGTGGGAAAAAAGATAATCATCGTCGCTAACCTCAAACCCGCTAAGCTCATGGGGCTTGAAAGCCAGGGCATGCTGCTTGCGGCGGAGAAGGGAGATACCGTGAAGCTCCTGACCATCGATGGCGACATCGAGCAGGGAGCCGTCATACGGTAGGATGAGCCTCGTACACAAGGCAGGTGCCGCGGCGATGGCACTTCTCGTCCTTTCCGCCGTTGTGGTCTACTCGTATGCGTGGGGTGGTGGGGAACCTGCAGTCACAGTACCGCCCCCCCCTTCCTTCGACGTCCAGAAGGAGCGCTACATGAACTCCGATGAAGGGACCGCATACATCACGCCAGCCCATCCCGCCCTTGCCGGCCACCCTCTTGCGTCCCTTTCCCCCGAGGAACTGTATCTCCATGCCGCACGTTCATGGGTCTGGGTGACTGACAAGACGCTCTATGGCACGCCCGACTACTGGGCTGCGCCACAGGAATTTCTTCTTTCATCTCCTTCGCTAGCCACGAATCCCCTTCCCGGATCGGTCGTTGGCGACTGCGAGGACCAGGCCTTCGCCCTGGCCACGCTCCTCCGTATGGGTGGCATGCCCGCGTCCGATGTCCGTGTAGGCATCGGTCAGGTAAAGATTACCAATCCTGCCACGGGGTTAAGCTACGTTGGGCTCCACGCATGGGTGGAAATATGGTGGGATTCTGCGTGGATGGCGCTTGATCCCAGCATGCCGACCTACTGGGAAGCATCATCGGAAAATGTCGTATGCAGGGACGTTCCGGATTTCACGCACTATGCCGTCGCTAGGTACCCCATCATGGAGCTCTGGGCGTATATGAGCGACGAATACTACTGGTGTGCGCTTAACGGATACGGAACCGCACCAGCATTCTGGAAAGAGTAGTGTCGAAAAAAATCGTGCCGGGGCTGGCACAGCAACCGTTCTTGCCCTCGGTTATCACGTACTATCAGGGGCACCACGACCCTCCCTTATGGAAAAAAGGAAAAAAAGGGAAAGAGGAGGGGAGTGCATACTCAGTTAATGCGCGTGATGTTGAATGCCGCCCAGTTGATGCCGCCCTTCTGCTTTGGCGTCTTGTCTTCCCCAAAGGACGACTTGCCGAATCCCGCCTTGCCGCCGTCGGCCTCCCTGCCGGATATCCAAGGAGAGGTCACGCCAGTAAGGATAAGCATCACACGGATGGAGTCACGCAGATTGTCATCGACCCTGGCCCCCCAGGTGACATTTGCCTCTCCGCCTATCTGCTTGCAGATAAGCTCGCCCACCATGTTCGCCTCGGAAAGGCTCATATCGGGACCACCGGTGACATGCACCAAGGCGCCGCGTGCGTGGCTATAATCCACTTCGAGAAGCTTGTTCTTGAGCGCTTCGTGGACAGCTTCCTCAGCCCTGTTCTTCGTGTTCGATTCCCCGACACCGATCATGGCATAGCCGCCGCTCGTCATGACGGCACGAATGTCGGCAAAGTCGAGATTGACAAGGCTTGGGGTGGTAATCGTTTCAGAAAGGCCTTTGACCATTTCCGCGAGGACCTCGTCGGCTACGGAAAAGGCATAGTTGACCGGCTGATTCGGCACCAATTCAAGAAGCTTGTTATTGTCAAGGGTAATGACGGTGTCTGCGATGGAACTCAGCATGTTAAGGCCCATTTCCGCCTTCTGCTGGCGTGGGTTTCCTTCCATCTTGAACGGCAGTGTGACAACGCCGATGACAAGGGCACCCTGTGCCTTTGCTATCTCGGCCACGACCGATGCGGAACCGGTCCCTGTGCCGCCGCCCATTCCTGCGGTAACGAAGACAAGGTGCGCTCCGTCAAGGACCGCCTTAATCTCTTGCCTGCTTTCCTCTGCGGCTTTGTACCCGCGTTCCGGGTCTCCGCCGGCACCGAGGCCCTGCGTGAGTTCCCGGCCGATGAGGATCTTGTTGTCTGCTTCGGTAATGGCCAAATGTTGTTTATCAGTATTCAAAGCCAGGGTCTGGGCACCAGAGATGCCCCCTAGCATGTGCAAGCGGGTGATGGTGTTGTTTCCGGCACCGCCACACCCTACCACTACAATGCGCGCCCTACCGAACGAATCCTCGCCGGGCACGTTCGTGCCATCGGTATATCGATTTGCATTCGCGATAATGCTTTTCATCCAGGTATTCCTCCTTCCCTATTTGCACTTAAAGTTCATCTATTTCCTCATTGCCAGCTTGCCTAGGTTTCATAGTCTGTAGCATAATCTGTGCATTCTGGATGCCCTTGAGGCTTCCGAACTCTCTGATCATCAAATCCTTGACCGCACTCCGTATCGCTTCGCTGCGATTGGGAAAGTACCCCGACATGACGAGCACGTCAATGCCAATGAGGTAGGCTTCAGGGATTTGAATGGACAAAAGCTGCATATTATACTGGCTCCCGTATCATGAGGATATTTCCTATGAAATATAAGGAGGGATATTATTTATAAATATTTCGGTTTTATGAGGCAGTTAATTATTACCTTTAACAAAAAGTATAAAATGCTTCATATACATTAAAAGATATAACACGTATATTTTTATAGACGCCGATATGAGAAATCTCATGCGCGCTTACGTGTTGGATACCTCGGACGCGCTGGAACTCCAGCGTACCTATCCGGATAGCGTCTTCCTCTACAACCCTACGTATGTCCTTTCTAAAGAACAGGCGCTCTTCGCCGCCGCCGTCGCCTGCCGGGCGTGCGCTACCGGGCAGTCGCTTGCAAAAAAACTGGCCGTCGAGTTCCTCATTCGCCTGTCGGGGGAACGCAAGATAGCACAGGCGGTGACATTCGGACCGGCCGGACTCGGGGAACTAGCAGGTGTCATCTTCCTCGACGACCGTATCGACCTTTCTGGCCTCTCCGAAAGGGCCTGCGTCCCGTCTCCCCAGACCGTTGCCGAGAAGTATGGCGTGGACGTCGCGGACCTGCAAAACGCGGTATACGAGAAAATGGCCCTCGTCGCCCTCTAAAATTTGTGAGGAAAAACGGCAGCCAAGGAACGGTACGCCACCTGTTACCATGCACGCATCTTTAGAGGCCTGTCATGACCTCTGCCCTGTTTTTCAGAAGGTAGTTGGCGGCAACAATCGTCACCGTCTGAATGCCCATGAGCAGGACACCCAGGGCGGCCGCCTCATTGAAATCGGCATGGAAGAACAGCTCTTTTATCTTCCACGTGATGGGCGCCATCTCGGGATTCGTGGCTCCGAGAAGGATGCTCGTAGATACCTCAGATATGACATACACAAAGGACAGCATCGCACCTGCCACAATGCTCATGAAGATAAGGGGCAGGGTGATGCGAAGAAGCGTCCTCACCTTTGAGGCGCCAACGTTAAGCGATGCCTCTTCCAGCGCCTCGTGAGTCTGCTGGAGTCCCGCATACGCCGCCCTGACAGCAAAGGGGATCTTTCGTATGACATAGGCGGCTATGATGACAAACGCGGGATTCGTGGGATTGAAAAAAGGCGTTCCGTAAAACACCACAAACAGACCGATGCCAAGCACGATCCCCGGTATGGCAAGTGGCATGGTCACGAGCATGTCGAGGGCAAGGAGGCCAGGAATCTTCTTGCGAGCTATGATATAGGCGGCCATAGTGCCGACGATAATGATAAGGATGACCGAGACGAAGGAATAGATAAGACTATTCTTAATAGGTGTATACATATGCACATTTGAAAACATATAACGATAATTATCCAGAGTTAAGCCCCCCAATCCCCCTTTCGTGAACGAAAGCTTGAAGATGCCGATATGGGGCATGAGGGCGAATCCCAAGAGAACGACAATGAATCCGATGATGAGTGCCACCTGCCGCCGGGAAGCCCGGAGCGTCACCGGCTGCCACGTTCCCCCCTTGGACATCATGGCATACTTGCGTAAACTGATATATTTGCGGATGATGACAAAACAGACCAGGGCGATAGCAAGGAGAAGCACGCACAAAGCCATCACCTTATAGTTGTATTGTCCGATATACTGTGGGGCCCAATTATTGAGTATGTATAGCGTAATGGTGTGTCGGGCAGGGTAACTGTATGCACCCTGTGAAAAAATGATCGGTGTTCCCAGGTCCTCCAGGGAAAGGATAAAGGTGAGGATGGCACCCGCCTCGATACCCGGCATGGCAAGGGGGAGCGTCACGGAACGGAACTTGAAGAACCCCCGGGCGCCCATGTTCTCGGCCTGTTCCTCAAGGCTGGGGTCTATGTTGACGAAGGAGGAGTGAGCGTTTAGATAAACAAGGGTGTAAAAATGGAGGGTCTCGACGAGGATGATGGCGGGAAGACCCGTTATCCAGATAGGTTTTGGAAGGATGTGGAGCTGCTCGAACAAGATCTGATTGATGATGCCGTTGTGTGATA
>JAHKLV010000174.1 GCA_020854925.1 Candidatus Methanofastidiosia archaeon
GTCGGCGGCATCAGCGTCGACGCTGCTACGCAGGAACAGAGCGCCGCCATGGCGCGCAGGGGCAGGAGCGAGTTTCTTTTTGACGATTGTGAAGCGTTCATACGGGATGCCTTGGACGTCCTTGACGGATGCGGGGCACGTGTGGCCGTGAACATCCGTTCGGCGACCCTTGAGGGATACGTGGGGGCGGCCGAGCGCGTGGACGAGTGCGGCGGCATCGTGGAGATCGATGCCCACTGCCGGCAGCCGGAGATGCTGCAGGTCGGCGCGGGGCAGGCGCTCCTTTCCCGGCCGGAGCGTATCCGTGAGATTCTCGAGGCGCTTTCCGTGGAGCGGTCCATACCCACCATTCTCAAGGTGCGCGGCAACGTCCTTCCCGGAACGGTCCTTGCCGACATCGCGGAGGACTGCTGCACGGCGCTGCACGTCGATGCCATGCTGGAGGGAAGGGACACCTTCGACCCGTCGGTCTTCCTCGACATACCCGACGGCATGTTCCTTATCGGCAACAACTCCGTGCGCGACGTGGCGTCGGCCGAGGCCATCCTCGAGTACTGTGACGCCTTCTCGTTCGCACGGCTTGCCAACGACCTTGCGGCCACCCGAGACCTTGTTTCCCACTTCTGAGGGATGCAACATGGAGGGAGTCTTGACACGATTGCGCGGGGTGGAGGAGTCCGACGCCCCGCTCTTGCATGCATGGGACAACGACCCGGAGATACGGGCGGCGCTCGATGTCGTCTTTCCCGTCACCATCTCGTCCACCACGGAGTACATTCGTGAGATAACGGGCTCGCGCGACGGGGTGCTGTTCATCGTTTCAGACCGGGAGACCGAGGCGCCCATCGGCTTTACCACCCTTTACGATATCGACTGGATAGCCCGCAAGGCGGAGTTCGGCATCATCATCGGCGACAAGCGCTACTGGTCGCGCGGGTACGGCACGGACGCCGCCCTGGCAACGCTCTCCTTCGCCTTTGAAGACCTGGGCCTCCACCGGGTCTACCTTTCCACGTACAGCTACCATCCCCGCGCCATACGGGTGTGTGAGAAGTGCGGATTCGTGCGCGAGGGCGTCATGAGAAAGGCGCGCTACCACCATGGCGCCTACCATGACGTCGTGCTCATGGGCATCCTCTACGACGAGTTCGCAGCCCACCGGGGGCGCCCGCCGTGAAGACGGGCGAGCTGGTGCGGCTGCGTGCCCTCGAGCGGGACGACGTCGCCCGCATGCACGGTTGGTTCAACGACCCGGAGATCACACGATTCTTGGGGTATTCGTTCCCGTTTTCCGTCGATGCCGAAATGCAATGGTATGACAACCTCCAGGACCCGAAGAAGCGGGACAAGGTCCTGGGCATCGTAGACAGGGAGACGGGCACGCACATCGGCAACGTGGGCCTGCACAACATCGACTGGGTGAGCGCGCATGCGGAGGTGGGCATCACCATCGGCGACAAGCGCTACTGGTCGCGCGGCTACGGCTCGGACGCCATGGACGTCATTCTCTCATACGCGTTTTCGAAGATGAACCTGCACCGGGTCTACCTGCGGGTCTACGATTTCAACCTGCGTGCCATCCGCTCCTATGAGAAGTGCGGATTCGTGCGCGAAGGCGTGCAGCGCGACGACTACTACTGCGACGGCGCCTACCACGACACCGTCATCATGGGCATCCTGAGGGAAGAGTATTTGAACACCGGTACGTAACGGTCCGGCACGGAGGGGTTGCATGGCCAAGTCGAAGAAATGGCGAAAGAGCGAAGACGTCTCCATGGCGCAAAAGCGCAAGGCATCAAAGGCCAAGAAGGAGAACAAGGGCAAGAAGATCTTTATCGGCAAGAAGGTCGTCTGGGTTAACGAGGACGATGACGAGTAGTCAGCGCCCGCACACGCCGCACGACGGCCGGGGCCGCACCCGCACCCGGTCAAAGGACTGCTTCCACGCGTCGTAGACCACGAGGTCGCGCGTATACGGCGCGCCTATGAGCAGCTTGAGCGCCTCAGTCGCCTGCATGGACGCCATGATGGCGGGGACGGTGTTGACGATGCCCGCCTCGGCGCAGGTGGGCACGCGTTCCATGGCCTCCGAGCGGGGAAAGATGCAGGCAAAGCAGGCCGTCCCGTCGGCGGGAACGACGTTGAAGAGCATGCCGTGGCCCCCCAGCACGCCCGCATAGACGTACGGCACCCCGTGGGCGACGCAGTAGGCGTTCATGACATAGCGGGGCGCCATGCGGTCGGTGCCGTCCAGCACGAGGTCTACGCCGCCGAGGATGTGCGGTGCCGTGGATTCGTCGAGAAACGCGTCGTGCGCCCGCACCTCCACGTCGCTGTTCATGCGGCGAAGCTTTTTTGCGGCCGTCCACACCTTTGACGCCCCCACATCGTCCTCGTCATAGAGGAGCTGGCGGGCGATGTTGGTGAGGTCGACGGTGTCATGGTCGCAGATGGTGACGGTGCCGACGCCCGCCCGCACCATGTGCATGGCGAGCGTCCCCCCGAGGGCGCCCACGCCCACGATGGCGACATGGCGTGCGAAGAGGCGCTCCTGTCCCTCCTTCCCGATGCCGGGAAAGGCCGTGTTCCTGCAGTAGCGGTCCACGCATACCGTCTTTCGGGGCGTGATTTAAACGTTTTCATGTGCAGAGGAGAAAAACGCCGCCAGTTCCGCCCCCAGGGCACCCGGCGTGTCGGCCACCGGCCGCAGCTCCGACTGTATCCACAGCGAGATGTCCTTTTTGACAAACGGCTGGAGCACCCGGAAGTCGAGGAAGACGATGGCCGCCTTGTCGTCGAGGCGCCGGTGCGCCCGCCCCGCCCCCTGATTGAGCTTGCGGTGCGCCGGCAGGTAGTAGCCGTAATAGCTGCCCTTTCCCGGGAACGCCTGCGCATAGTAGTCTATCTGTGCCTTGACCCGCGGCGTGGGCCGGGCATAGGGGATGCCGAGGAGCACCACCGCGTTCATCTCGTCGCCCGGATAGTCCTGACCCTCGGCGTTGCGCCCCGCAAGCACCCCGAGGAGCACGGCGCCGTCGCCTTCGCCCGCCTCCTTGAACCGGCGGACCATGCGGTCGTTCTCGGACGACGTGAGGTCGCGGGACTCGACATAGAGGGGCTTGTCGATGATGCGGGAAAACCCCGCCCCGAGCACGCCTTCGAGCACCTCGTACGACGGTGCGAAGATCCCCACGTTCTTCGGGGTATTTTGGACGACCTCGGCGGCCTTGGACGCGATTTTCCGGTACATCTCAAGCCCCCGGTGCGTGCCTTTCGTCGTAACACCCCGTGCACCCAGCGCGAGGAGGTTCGAGGCGTGGAACGGGGTGGGAAACGCCTTGGCCTCGTACGTGGAAAGGCCGATGGTGTCGGCAAAGGCGGAGAGCGGCGCAAGCGTTCCGGACATGGCCGCCACGGCATGGCAGGCATCGGTCACCTGCGTCGTGACGTTCCTCGGGTCGAGGTCGACGATCTCAAGGCGCACCCCCTGGGTTCCCGCCTTCGTGGTGTAGCTGGCAATGAGGAAGGAGAAGTCCTTGCGCATGCGAAGCGAGACCCAGGAGCCGAGGAACGACGCGCAGCTGTGGATGTATGAGCGGGGCGGCTTGCCCTTCTTGAGCATCTCCCGCTGTATCTCCTCGCCCTGCTTGAGCATGTAGCCGATGGCGTCCTCGAGTTCGGACAGCGCGTCCTCCCGCACGAAATGCCTGCGCGGGCCGAAGAAGGAGGAGAGGAGCTCCGCCGGCTCGATGGGCGCCTCGTCCCCCGCGCCGAGGTGGTATTTCGCGTCAAGGGAGAGGAGCGCCTGGTGTGTTGCCTGGAGCAGCGACACGATGTCGCGCTCCCGGTACTCCTCCGCCTCGCGGATGCCGCTCTTGAGCGCCGACAGCGAGAGGCGGGACGACCCGAGCTCGATGGCGAGGTCGGGCAGGTTGTGCGCCTCGTCCATGATGACGATGAGGTCGGAGAGGTCGGCGCCGAGGCCTTCAAGGAATCCCTCCCTGATGCCCGGTGAGAAGAGGTAGAGGTACGAGCAGGCGATGACCTGTGCGTGGGACGTCACCGCCTTGGCAATCTCATACGGGCAGAACGCATGCTGCTCGCACACCGCCTTGATGTCGAGGCTGCTTGCAGAGCCGGTGGAGAATTGGGCCTCCAGGGCGCGGGCAAGCCCCTCCTGCTCCTTCGTGTTGTTGTAGTGTGTGCATCGCTTCATCCGCCGCAGGAGCCTGCAGACGTACATGGACGAGCTCGAGTCCTGCGTGTTGGAAAGGACGAGCGGCGAAAGGCACATCTCGCGACGCCCCCGCAGCGAGATGCCCGACACCTGGTGGATGCGGGATATGCGCGTAAGCTCTTCGATGACGCGGTCCATCTGCTTGTGCGTCCGGCAGAGGTAGAC
>JAHKLV010000063.1 GCA_020854925.1 Candidatus Methanofastidiosia archaeon
AGGTGACCGTGACGTCAAAGCCGTCCAACCCGTCGATGATGAGATAAAAATCGTCAGCACAGCACCCCCTGTTGTAGAGGGTCATGGTATGGCTGTTCGATACCCCGCAGTACGCATATGTTATGGGGTCGGTGGTGTAATCGATGACTGGCGGATTAAGAATGATAGAAACGCTGGAAACAACGGTGTCGGTCTGACACGCGGGCCCGGTGTCGCACGCCCATCCCGCCTCCGTTGAAACAAAGAAGTCTTCACAGCCTTCCACTGACGTAGAAAGGGTGATGGTGACATCTTCTCCTGGGGCCATCGATGCCAAGGCCGCAAGCTCATCGGCATCCCACCGGTACAGGCCGCCGCCCAGCACTTCGGGCGCCACGGAGGCGGAGACAAAAAGGAGCCCCAAACCAACGGTAGTTTCGAGGTAGGCATTGGTCAGTGCTCCAAGACCGGTGCTTGTAAGCGTTATCTCCCATGTTACGGTATCGGATATAGTGGCAGACTGAACAGAGGGCGTCTGTATGAGGGAAAACGCACCAGGACGCACCGTAAGAAACGTGCTACGGGAAAGAGAGCCGCCATCATACCCAACAAGGACGCTGAAGTCCCCTGATAGCGCGGTGCACGTGGCCGCTAGGGTGAGTGTTGTGGTGACCTCACCCAAGGGGTCCAGGGTACCGATGTTCCACAGGTTCGAAGCGCCATACAATCCGGGGTCGGTGACTTCATGCCCATCAGGCAGGGAATAAGACGCGGTGGCCCCGGTAATCGCCTCCTCTGCAGAGGGATTTGCAATGGTTACCGTTAAGGTATATGATGCACAGGAATCTATGGTGGTAACGCCACCAAAGGTAATCTCGGGTGCCACCTGGCCCCGGACCGGCGAGGCGGGAATCATGACAAAAAGAAGGCTGGCAATGAGTGCTATAGAAAGAAAACGCATATGAAGGTGCTGCATACAAAGTAATAGGAGTAATAATATATATTCTTATCGCCGTTAGTGAGCAATCTTGAATAAAATAATGAAAAGCTTTCATTATTTTTCATATATAAGGTATTTGAAGGATTTGACGTATTCATCGCAACTATGTCCACGACTCGATTGCAGAAAGGTATATATTCCCCTTTGATGTTACGGTGTGTGATGATATCTACTAAGAAGCGCATATGTGTGCTTTTTGCCATAATGATTCTCGTTTCGCCCCTCCTTGCAGGGTGCATTGGCGGCGGCGGGGACAGTGACGACAAAGAGCCCTTTAGCGGCAACATAGAATCGCTCCTCCTCGCTGACAGCGACCTGCCCGAGCAGTTCCGCGAATACGCGGAACGCATGTCGATGCCCGCAGACGAGATCTTCCCCGACGACGAGCTTCCCGACGACCTCGGATTCCAGGAGGCGCACGCCCTTACCGCCATGTTCTTTGACGAGAACTTCAACTTCGGCATCCTCGCCCAGCTGGTCATGCGCCTTGACATCGAAAAGATGGAAACGGCCATGGACGAGTACCGCGAAGCGCAGGAAGAGGACTACGAGGGAGAAATATCCTCTGTCAACTTCGGAAAGATTGGCGACGAGACATACGGCCTCAAGGTCAGCGACCCCGAGATGGGCATGGACATGTACGAGCTCGTCTTTATCAAGGACGACATCATGGTCATCTTCATCGTATCCGGTGTCGATAACCCAGAGTCCCTTATCAAGGAACTCGCCAAGAAGGTAGAAGGAAAGATTTGATCCTTCTCCCCTTTTCTTTTTTTGTGATACCATGAACACGATTCAGTATGCCGGTATTGCCCTTTCGGCCTTCGGCACCCTTCTTATCGGGGGATGGCTGCTCTGGAACTTCTTCCACTATGTCGACCTGCCACGCATTCTTGCTGTCGGCCTGGCTTTGGGTGTGTGTGGTGCGATACTGGTCGTCGCCTCGCTCATTTACGAGCGAAGCGTCGACGTAAAAAAAGAGTCCTTTCGCAAGGACTAGATGACGTCTTCCTCTTCGAAGACGGTTTGCTCTTCTTCGGTATAGCCGAGCTCATCGAGTATTTCTTTCGTATGCTCGCCCAAGAGCGGGGGCGGGATGCGAAGCGAGCCGGGTTCCTCCTTCACCTTCACCGGAATCCCGGTATGCTTGAACTTGCCTATCACCGGGTGCTCGAATTCCTGGACCATGTCACGGAAGAGCACATGCTCGTCGGTGAGGACGCGGTCAATGGTGTAGATGTGCCCGCAGGGGACGCCCGCTTCCATAAGGTCATGCGCCCACTCGTCGCCGGGGCGCGTGATGAGCACCCCTTCGATGAGGGGGACAACCTGGGCACGATTCTTGACACGGTCGTCGTTGGTCTTCATGAGGGGGTCGTCCTTCCATTCTGGCTTGTCCAGGACATCGCACATGGCCTGCCAGAGCTTGTCGGAACCGGCGGCGATGTTGATGTAGATATCCTTGGTCTTAAACGCCTGGTACGGCACGATGGTGGGGTGTGCGGAACCCATTTTCTCGGCAACTTCGCCCGTGGCAAAGTAACGGCCAGCCTGGAACGTAAGCCATGACACCTGACAGTCGAGCATGGAGACATCGATATAGTCGCCCATGCCGGTAAGCTGGCGCTTGTAAAGGGCTCCGGCGACACCGAAGGCGGCGTACATGCCTGAGGCGATATCGGTAATGGGAAGGCCGACCTTGACCGGCGGGCCAGATTCCTCCCCGGTGATGCTCATAAGGCCGCCCATGCCCTGGATGACCTGATCGTATCCGGGGCGCTTCTTGTACGGGCCTGTCTGCCCGAAGCCAGAGATGGAGGCGTAGACGATGCGCGGATTCACCTTGTGCACGTTCTCGTAATCGATGCCGAGGCGCTCGGTGACACCGGGGCGGAAATTCTCCAGCAGTACGTCAGCCTCACGCACAAGCTTGAAAAAGATCTCTTTGGCGCGCTCGTCCTTGAGATTGAGCGTGATGCTTTTCTTGTTCCTGTTGACACTAAGGAAGTATGAGGAGACGCCGTTGACAAAGGGCGGGCCCCAGGCCCGCGAATTGTCGCCAATCTTCGGTACTTCCACCTTGATGACCTCTGCTCCCTGGTCGGCGAGCATGGTGCTTGCAAAGGGTCCCGAAAGGGCCTGTGTGAGGTCGATGACTTTGATGCCTTCAAACATGCTCATAGATACACCATTCGCCCCTTGTACCGCCGGCATATAAACCTTATGGGGATTGCCTCAACGACACATTCAGAGGCTTAACAGGCGTGAATCTGTGCCCTGTGCGGGGTTGAGGGGCCATCCTTTAAAAATTATCATCATCCCCATTCATTTTAGAATAATATTTTGTTATTTTTCGGATGCTATGTTGTTCCACCATAGGCGAAAGCTCAACAACGCTGCCTGCCTCCTTCTACCCACCGATAATCCACGCACAACCTATGGGCACGGAAGGCAGGGACCAACCCCCTAAAAGAGAATGTTCCATCGCATGGTCTGGGGAACATCCCGGCCATCCACATCAGCGGCTATCTCGAGAAGGATTTTGGAAAGAGTATAGGACGCCTTGGTCACCCTGCCCATGGGCATGCCGTTGAAAGAGACCGTTCGTTCTCCGTAGGCGTACGATACCTCGTCTCCATCGGTCGTAATGACGGAGAATCCTTGCTCGCCACCCTCAAGAACGCGCAGGAGCGAGGAAAGCTCCTCAGGAGGTATGGTGAAAAAGCGATGGCGCAGCTTTTCATACATCACGGCAGAGAGCATGCTTTCACGTATGGCCTTTCTCCTTAATATACCTGTCCCGATGGACATGCTCCACTCAGAAAGGTTTAAAAGGTGCCCGTGACACTTTTCTTCCGTGGGCTCGTAGATTAGTTCGGAAGATCGCTGCCTTCGCAAGGCAGAGGCCTCGGGTTCAAATCCCGACGAGTCCACCATTCCGCTTCTTATTCTGAATACACGTACATAACACGTATCATGCCTTGCGAGCATCTGCCACTTTGACGCTGCCAGAGGAAACAGGTCCCACGGGAGCCGATCAGATCAGGATAAGACGCCATATAGACCCAACTGCTTGACAAAGGGACCCCACATTGCCTAGCCCCCATCATACAACGCTACTATGCCAAAGCCTCACGTTCGCCGTTCGCCAACACCTAGGCAATGGCCACGACCCCTGTTCTTCCATGAAAGGATGGTTCAGAATGCTACGTACGCCCCTTGACACACACTTTTCTACAAATACGCACAAAATGTTTAATAATGTCCTTGATAATAACAATTACTGGTTAGAAGGGTATACTCATGTATTCAGACCCATTGCCGTATAATTCAGATGAGTCTCGGGCGCGCCATGCTTCCCTAGAGATGGAGCTCGATGCGTACGTGCAAGCCACGGGCGCAATCCTCCACGGAAAGACCTTTCAAGAAACGGCAAAGGAAATCTTCGAAATCCTCAAATCACTTATCGGAGCAGACTCAGGATATGTGGCGCTTATGAGTGGTGACGGCACCGAAAACGAGGTGCTTTTCCTGGATTCTGGCAATCGGCCGTGCACGGTTGACCCGTCGCTCCCCATGCCCATACGGGGATTGCGTGCACAGGCCTATGCATCGGGTAAGGTGGTCTATGACAACAACTTCGAGGCCAGCACGTGGAAGCAGTACCTGCCCTCAGGCCATATGAACATGGCCAACGTCCTCTTTGCTCCCCTTGTGATTGACGGCGTCGCCGTTGGCGTCATCGGATTGGCAAACAAGAACGGCGCATACACGGACGACGATGCCCGCATGGCCGAGCGATTCGGGAAGCTTGCCGCCGTCGCCTTGAAGCTCCAGCGGAATCTCGACCTCCTTATCGCCAAAGGGGAAGACCATTCCGCCTTTGCCCATCACGCCCCACATGCGATAAAAAACAAGCTGGGCACCATCGCAGGGTACGTATCTCTTATTGAGGAGGACCCTGCCATGATTTCCGCTTATGCCCCCAAGGCGCACCGCGCCATCCACGAATTGCACGAGACGACAAACATCTACCTGCGGCTCGCCGATGCGGGACGGATGCTCAAGGACGCGACGGCGGTGGACCTTTCAGAAATCGTGCAAAATGCCGCACAGTACGCCGGCGTTGCGGTCACAGCAGAGTCCTTGCCCGTCGTGTACGGGGAACGAACGCTCCTCGAAGATGTCATCCTCAACATTCTCAGGAATGCGGCAGAACACGGCCATGCCACACATGTGACCGTTGGGGTAACGACCCACGGGGGCATGCACCGCATCACCTTCGAGGACAACGGCACCGGCATCGATCCTGATGACGTGCCCCACGTTTTTGACATGGGATTTACGAAAGGGGGAACGGGATTCGGCCTTACCATCGCCAAACGCATCATTGAGGCGCATGGGGGGACCATCATCGCTGCATCCCCGCAGGGGAGGGGTGCGTGCTTTACCATCCTCCTGCCGGTACGAAGAACGGTTTGACCGAAAAGAATGCTTGGATTGACGAGCCGATTTTTAGATATGGATATATTATAAAGAGGAATTTATCTTAAATCGCATACAATAAGAAGAAATCCCTTACATGTTCACTCATTGCCGTTGGCAAGCGCCTCATCTATTTCTTCACGAAGGCGGCGTACCTTCCGCCGCTTAATGGCGTAGACCACCACAATGAGGGCGGCAAACACAATCCACCACTGCAGCTGGGAAAAATCCCCGAAAATATCTTCGATAGACATGGTCCCCCGTCGTCATTAAGCCTTAAAAACGTGCTGGTACGAAGGAATGAAAAAGAAGAAAAAAAGAAGAATACTACTTTGGCTGCTCGAAAATATCGACCTTTTCTGGCATGATGTTCGGGCGGCGGTCCGTAACGATGTTCAAGTAGGCCATGACATGGACCTGATATTCGAGATATCCCTGGATGACGTCATGCAAACCGCTGTTCCTCCTGCCAAGAATAAGGATATGAAGCCACTGTACCATCATGCAGATGCCGGCCACAAATCCATAGATCGCAAGGACTATCGATATCAAAAACGAATATACGAACCGTATAAACAGCTCAAGCCTGCTCGCAGGCTCCTCGAAGGTGAAGAGCTGACCTCCTCTCTGTTGCTCGTCCATAGGAATCACCAGTGTAATGGTAAAAAGACGTATCCTTAAGAGAATAAAAGCATAACGGTCAGGAATATGAACGGTACGGCGTATCGCAGGGTTCCGCATTACCAAGGGGCAGACAGAGCAATCCAAACGAAGACGAAGGGGCTGCTCCGCCGATGGCAAACGCGGTGGTGTGTCCCGTATCCCACGAGACTTCCAGAAGCGAGGGCTGGTGGATGTGGCCAGAAAGCACAAACGGCACGTCGGAGGTGCGGACCAGGTCAAGCAACGAGGGAACATTCCTCGTAACAGTCATCTGGTAGTACACCACCGGGTGATGGCAGGCAAGAATCACCTGCTTGCCCGGATGCGCCCGTATGGCCGCATCCAGCCCTACTATCTGCGCAGCGGTAATTCCGCTACCGTAGGCAAGGCCGCCGATGTACCCTTCCAGACCTTCGGGCATCTCACCGCCTCGAAGAAGGTGCAGGATCTCTTCTGCGTTATCCGCATGTAGAGCCAGATACGGATAGAGCACCGATTCCTGGTATGCCTTTGTGGCGATGACATCGTGCCCCGACGAAAGCAGGACGAGCACGATATCATCCCCCGGGGTCACGACCTGTATCGGTTCGTAGGAGAACGCGCTATAAAAACCCTCGTCTATTCCTTCCATGTCCCCCCATACCCAAGGATAGAGCGGATGCTCCCGATAGTCATGATTACCCACGGTCTCATAGACGGGCACACCGGGAAATGAAGCGGCAAGGCGCTCCTTAAACGCCAGATACCCCCCGTACGTCCGTTCCCAGCGCGGTTCCGTCACCGTCCCCACGGGTGTCGTATATGTTGCCTGTGTTGTTGCCAAGTCGACAATGTCGCCGGTAACTAGAAAGGCCGTGACATCCCACGACGGGGGAAGGGCCTCATGTATCCGTGCGAACAAGATGCCGGTATCCCATGCCCGGGGCGTGGTGTTCACGCCGATGTAGAGCGTATCGCCATCGGGTGCGAGGAGGTGGGTATCTGAAAGATGCACCAGGACGGCGCGTCCACCCTCAAAGGCGCCAAGATCGGCACGCGCACCCACGGGTCGGGACCGTCCCGTAAAATCATCGGGGCCGGACATGCCCGCCGCGTCGATACAGGGGGAATCGGCACGAAGTCTATATGACCCCTGAGCAAAGAGGGGGTCTGCGACCATGTTGCCCAGGGTAGAGCCGTCCGGGATGTCCCCTGATTCCCAGAGGCAGCAGTTCTCAAGAACGCTGACTCCCCCAGGAATCGCCAGGGCGCCACCTTCGTGAAAAGCGAGGATGGTAGCGGTGACCGACAGGCATGCCGGTGCGCATCCCGCAGAGCGGACGCCCCACCCGTTATCTGCTAACGTTGACGAGTCCACGGTCACGAGTG
Organism: Candidatus Methanofastidiosia archaeon; assembly: GCA_020854925.1. Classification (GTDB taxonomy): domain Archaea; phylum Methanobacteriota_B; class Thermococci; order Methanofastidiosales; family NM3; genus JAHKLV01. Next base: position 7,496 of record JAHKLV010000063.1, read on the forward strand.
CACGTGCGGTGGGGCGGCTTGCGACAAGAAGCGCCGTGTCACACTGATGTACAATGCTTGAGACAAGGGAGAGTTCATGCGGCACAAAGAGAGACAGGGCGATGACGCCGAAGTGAAAGCCGCTTAGTTCGCACCTAGTGATATCCAGGCGCCCTCCCCATGATGCAATGCCGCACACTGTTCCCACGAGAGCAAGGTCTGTGACAGCAAAAGTAGCACCTGCCATGGCAAATCCGGAGGCAGGTGCCCCCCCTTCCTCAAACGCAACGACGGTAAGCCCCGCCCCTTGGCCCGATATCGTGACGTCGCGGTGTATCCATACGGGGGCACCGACCCGATGCGTCCCTTCGGAGAGGACGACCGTTCCCCCGTCGGCCACGAACGCCAGACCGTCCTCCAGAGAGGAAAAGGACGAAACGCCCCAACCGGCCGTACCCCTGTCATAGGCGGGATTGACATGCACCACGGTAGGCGGCCCCCCGGTGAGAGGGGATACAGTGGCAAGAAGGGCGCACACGAGCAGGAGGACGCTACCCCATGCGGTACGCTGCCTCGATGCACGACGCGACAACAGTGTCCACCTCCCATGCGCTTGAAAGACGCATCTGGACGGTAAAGCCAGAGCCAGGCCCGCCAAAGGCTTCTGGCGGTACAAGCCGGGCGTTGGCGTGACCCTCGGGAAGGACAAACCCGAGTATGAGGGCGTTGCCCAAGGGTTTTGCGGCCATGAATCGACGTCTGCGGTAAAAGGAAACCTGGGTGGCAAGAGGTGCGACCCTCACGTCGTCCCCCCGCTCGCGGAGCACGTGCATAACGGCTTCGTAGGTTTCAAGCAGATGTTCATCGGCGTGGGAAAACAGGGAGGAAAGAAGGGCAGCCTCATCGTCGTAGGGGCCTGTCCCCTCCTGTGCCCGGGTGGCAATCGTGCGCGCCTGAAAATGCCCAAGGCCGTAAGCTTCCTTGAGCCACGTGATGCGGTCTCGCTTGGATGCGGGGCCACGTTCCGCAAGCAGCTCCAGCCATTCGTCCAGGTCCCTGCCGGTACGCGCCTTGAGGGACCGGATGATGGAAAGCTCCATGTCCTTGGGTTCCATGCCGTCCCATGGAATCGAAAGTTAAAAAAAGAATGGGTCGAAGGGCTAGACATCCACCTGTAGACCCAGCTTCTTCTCGAACTCCTTGTACCTGTTTCGCACCGTCACCTCGGTGACCTTGGCGACCTCGGCAACTTCCTTCTGTGTGCGCCGCTCCCCCTCCTGGATGCTGGAGATGTACAGCGCGGCAGCGGACGTTCCCATGGGGCCCTTTCCCGATGTGAGGCCCGCCTTGAAGGCGAGCTGGAGAATCTCCACGGCCCGGCGCTGCACGCGGGGTGAAAGGCCAAGCTTCGAGGCGAATCGCGGTATGTAGCTCACGGGATTCGTGGGCGCCAGTTCGAGCTGGAGCTGGAATGAGATGAACCGGTAGCTGCGACCGATCTCCTTGCGGGATACATGGGACACTTCTTCAATCTCGTTGAGCGTGCGCGGGATCCCTGCTTTGCGGCAGGCTGCATAAACGGCTGCGGCGGTCACACTCTCGATGGAACGGCCGCGGATAAGACCTGCGTCAAGCGCGTTGCGGTAGACGACGGCTGCGTCCTCCTTGATGGTGTTGGGAAGGCGGAGATTCGAGCAGAGCCTGTTGAGCTCCACCAAGGCAAATGAAAGATTGCGCTCTGCCGCATCGTTCACGCGTATGCGCTTTTGCCATTTACGCAATCGGTATATCTGGGACCTGCTGCCGGAGCTGATATCCTTTCCGTAAATGTCCCTGTCTCGCCAGTCTATCATGGTGGAAAGACCCTTGTCATGGATGGTGAAGGTGGAGGGAGCTCCCGTACGGGCCCTGTTGTTCTTCTGATCCAGATCAAAGGCACGCCACTCGGGTCCCCGGTCGACGATGTCCTTCTTTATGACGAGTCCGCAATCAAGACAGACCGTCTCCGCCCTGTTGAAGTCCTTTATAAGTCGGGAGCTGCCGCAGTCGGGGCAAGTGGCACCATGCTTTTGTTCCTTTGCGCCTGCATCGGCCATGTGATTACCTACCTCTCATGTTGGAAGAAGTTGCATATGCATGGCAGTATCATCCATGCAATGTGGCTCCTAGAGAAATATTTATATACGAATGATTCGTCACTTTATAAATTTTTCGGTAAATCTTTTATGCATATACATAATATTGAGTATAAATCTTACCAACGCTATCCAGTAACGCCAAGGAAAAGTTTAAAAATATGATGAGCAACACAGAGCGTAAGCGGCTATAGTCTAGTGGCAGGACGGAAGCTTCCCAAGCTTTTGGCGCGGGTTCGAATCCCGCTAGCCGCACCTTTTTTCAGTCATATACGGCTTCCAGTGACCTTGCGTGATACTACGTAAAGATGATAACCGTATAGAACCTGATCTCAATAGAAGGAAGAAGATGCCAACTCACGACGTGAGGGCGGGAGAGGACGCAGCTCAAAAAAATGTATCCACTATGAGGAAAAGGGGCGTAGGCGCTACTCCTTCGTGGAATTGAGATACTGGCAATACAGGCCGATGTTCTTGATGCGCTTGACAAAGTTCTCGACAGACTTTTCCACGTAGAGGTTGGCGCCAAGGCTGTAGCTTTTCTCGATATCGCGAATGTCCGACGAGGTAGTGAGCATGACCACGGGGAGGTCCTTCGTCTCATCGTTGTTCTTAATCCATTGGAGCACTTCAAGCCCGTTGAGCTTGGGAAGCTTGATGTCCAAGAGAATGAGGCCAAGGCGGGAAATGGAATTATCAGCATACTCCCCTGTGCATTGGAGATAATCGATGGCGTCGCTTCCATCCTCGACCCAGTCAATGGTGTTAAACACGCCCGATTTCTTCAGTTCGCGCATGATAAGGTGCGCATGATCGGGGTCATCCTCGACCAGCAGGATATTGAATGCGTTAGATTCCATGCATATCGTCCTCGCGTTTCACGATGGTGAACATAAAGGTGCTGCCCGAGCCTTTCTCGCTTTGCACCCATAATGAACCGCCATGGTTGCGTATGATGCGTTCGGCAAGGGCAAGCCCGATGCCCGAGCCGGGAACATCCACATCACCTAATCTTTCGAACACTTTAAATATTTTTTCGGTGTATTGCGCCTCTATGCCGATTCCATTGTCCTGAATGGAAAATAAAAGGTCTTTTTCCCGTTCTGTACACCTGATGGTAATATGGGGCTCACGTTGGTCACCAAGGTACATAAACGCGTTCTTGATAAGGACTTCAAAGACCTCGTGGAGCAGCGGGCGCTCATACGGTACGACGGGAAGCGCACCCACTTCTACGGCAACGGTGGGGTGCATGGCGCGATACCGGCCGGCGATGTCCTGGACAAGCGCATACGTGTCCACCGTTTCCACCGGATACGAGGTGCGGTCGATGCGCGAAAGGCGGAGCAGGTCTGTGATAAAGTTCCCCAGCCTGCCCACGTTGGCGTCAATGCGCTCAAGGTAATAGGCGCCGTCGGGACCTAGCGCATCACCGAAGTCTTCCCGCAGTATTTCCGCCATGCCCCGTATGACCGAGATAGGGGAGCGCAGGTCATGTGATATCCGGTAGACGAATCGCTCAAGCTCCTCGTTCTTCTCCGCTAGTTTATGTGCCTGGTCCTCAAGCCGTCCCCGGGCATGGATGCGCTCGCTGACATCCCGTAGGGAGAGGACCACCCGCTCGCCGGCAGGAAAGACGCTTATCTGCAGGTATACACCTTCCCCCAGGCTGGTGCAGTGAAACTCCTCTATGGTGAGCGGCATGTGCGTGTCAGCCACCTCCTGTACGATACCGCCTATGCCCGAAGACGCCATCTGTGGAAGAATTTCCGAGACAGGGGATGAGGGCAAAGGTAATTCGGAGAGCCCGCAAATATCGAGGGCACGGCTGTTCATATCGTCGATGAGAAGGTCGCGGATGGTACCGTCTGCCTCGCGTGCCGGAAGGAGGACAATCATACCATCACAGGCATTGTCAAAAATGCCCCGAAACTTCCGTTCGCTGTGCTCGAGGAGCGTCTCCATGGTATGGAGGTCGGTGGTATCGTACAAGAGGGTGATAAGCCTCTTTTCTAACGGGAGAGCGCCATGGCCCTTTCGCGAAGCAAGAATATGGCGCGGCTCGTAATCATAGGGTATGAGGGATGCGCGGGCGGAACGGGTGCGTCCTTCGACGACGTAGGTGATATCGCGATATAACGGGCGGCCGTGTTCAAGTGCCTCGCGATACAGACCGTCACCGAGGAGACCCGACGCACCTTCAGCCACATGATGGCCGATGACGTCCTCCCGCAATTTCCCCACCCAGGCGAGATAGGCGGGATTTGCCTCGAGGACGGTGAGTGTGCCGTCACAGACGCAGATGCCGGCATCGATGGTGTCGAGGATACTGCGGGTAAACGCGAGCGAGGCGGCAAGCCTGTCTTCTGCAGCCATGCGGTCTGTGACATCTGAGCCGATGTAAAGCAGCCCGATGGAGGTTCCCTCCGTGTCCTTGACAGGGCTTAGCGTCGCTGAGAGAACCTTGCGTTTTCCCTCTGCCGTCGTAATGGCGTGCGTTACCGGGCGCGGCATCCCCGAGAGAGCAATCTCCTCGATGACACGGGACACATCCGCCTCGTCGACACCACCCAGAAAAGGAACGATATCCTGCAATGTCTTTTCCGAGGCATCCGCCCATCCAAGGGCATCAAGAGCAGATGGATTCATCTGATTGATGGTCCCATCCATATCAAGTACCGCAATATAGGCCTGTGCAGACGCAAGCAGGCTGGAGTTAAACGCTCGCTCCGTGCGCACGTCTGTGAGGACCTGCACGAGTGACCAGGTGATGGCAAGTATGTCGCATGCCGCCTCGAGATAGTGCTGCTCCTGTTCGGCATACGGGTGGCCGGGATAGAACACGGCATGAAGAACACCGAAAATGGTATCTCCGCGCCTTACGGGCAAGGAGAGGGACGGCGAAGGTTCAGTTTCGGGACAGGAGACTGATGACGTGCGGTAAGGCACACCCGTCGTCGCCACGAGCCGTATCTGTGCCTCGAGGGAGGAGGGGATACGTCCTTCCCGTGCATCGGGATCGTCGGAATACATCACGCGACACGATTCGGTAGGTCTGGGGCGCATGGCCACGGTAAGGGAAACGATGTCAAAAAGCCGATGGAGGGTGCGGCACGTCTCGGAGACGAGCGCGGCTGGATCTCGTGCCTCGAGGGAACGGGACAAAAACGCATAGAGCTCGCTGAGCTGCCCTTGGAGCTCATGCTGCTCGGTCACATCCTGTCCAATGCAGATGATGCCGATAACATCCCCTGCGATGCCGTAGAGAGGCTCATACACCCATGAAACGACGGCCTCCTCTCCGGATGAGGTGTATACTTTGTTCACGAGCGTTACCGTCTTACCTGTTGAAAGGATGTGTCCATGTATGCCCTTTATCTTCCGGTAGGTCTCGTGTGTCAGAAACTTATGCCACTCGCCTATGGTAGGTATGTCAGACCGCCCAAATCCTGTCACGTCCTTGAATCGTCTGTTGACAAGCTGTGTTCTTCCCTCCCGATCGGCGGTGAGGATATAAAGATGAGGGGACTCGAGTATGCTGCGTAACGCATCGCCTTCGGTATGTTGTGACGCCAAACTGATGCGGATAAGCGCATTTCCCATCATCGATGCCATCGTCTTAAGAAAGTCCGTATCAGACGGCGCAATGCCACGAGGTGAAAAAAACGCAACTTCGAGCACCCCATTTAGATTGTGCTGGGAAGGGATACGCGCATGCGCCACAGACCCGACATCCCGTCCCACCCCCATGGAAAGGCGGCGGCAATACGGATCATCGGGGAGGATGACACGGTAGAGCTCGCCTTCTTCAAACGGTGGCATGAGCTGACCAAGCGCGCAGGAATCCACGTCCAGGATGACCGTTGAATCGGTTAGCCGCTGCCCATCCCCCGTGTCATTACTACGGTAAATGTTCACCACATCGTATCCCACGCAGTCCCTCAAGAGGTCGCGTGCCTGACCGGAAACGGCTTCGGGTGCCTGTACAACTTGGAGAAGGTCATAATACCGGGTAAGGCACGACAGGCGCACCGCATAGGGGTCTTCTCTCGCACCAGGCGATGACGAGGCGCTTCTTCCGTTTTGTGCCGGCAATTCTCCGTCGCCCACGATAACACCTCTGTCCAAGGAATTGGCATACCTTGGGACAAGAAATACGTATGTATCATCTCTTGGGATATATAAAACACTTTCGCTTATTGTAGATATATCGGTATATATGCTAAACTAATACGCTTCTATAGCCATGATTCCGGTATAGAAAACTTTTTAAGCCAGGTTCCTCTTTTTCACATAGTCTGGGACCGTAGGGTAGCTTGGCCCATCCTTCTGGCTTTGGGAGCCAGTGACCTGCGTTCAAATCGCGGCGGTCCCACCATCTCTGTCCATTTTTCTATATCCATAAAGATGCAGACGCCACACGTACTCATGACAGGACGAATAATGTCCACCTATGAACCCTACAGAACATCGGACATGCCTAGAAAGAGATACCAAAAAAGCAGTAGGAGAGTATGGAATCCATCTACGAGCACGTGCACGGAAGTCCATACTGTTCAATAAGCGCACACATCAGTGTTATGGCTGAACGGGCATGTGTTGTCACGAGAAATGGCGATGTAAGGCATGAGGCATCGGCCATGTGAG
>JAHKLV010000048.1 GCA_020854925.1 Candidatus Methanofastidiosia archaeon
GGCCATGGCGATGCCGAACAGGTCGGAAAGCGTGTAGGTGATGTAGATGGCCGACGCGACGACAAGGGCGGTGAGCGCCGTTGACTGCAGGCCCACGGAGAGGCCGGAAATGATGGTCGTGGCGGCACCCGTCTTTGAGGACTCGGCGATGAACTTCACGGGACGGTATGACTCGCTCGTGTAGTACTGTGAGATCTCACCGATGATGGTACCTGCAACCAGGCCGGTGATCATCGAGAAGAACACGTTGATGTCGCCGATGATGCTGTCGACGATGAAGTACGAACCGGCGGCCATGATGACGCTCGTGACGATGATGCCCTTGAAAAACGCGGAGTGCGGGCTTGCCTGGTCGTTGGGGAGCCGTACGAAGAAGGACCCGATGACGGCGGCAAGGACGCCCATGCCCGCAATGGCGAGGGGAAGGCCGGAGGCCGATTCACCCAAGGTAAGATACCCAATGGTGATACCGGAGATGATGGCGCCACAGTATGACTCGAAGAGGTCTGCGCCCATGCCGGCGACATCGCCCACGTTGTCACCCACGTTGTCGGCGATGACAGCGGGATTCCGGGGGTCGTCCTCGGGGATGTGCTGCTCAATCTTGCCCACAAGGTCGGCGCCCACATCGGCGGCCTTCGTGAAGATACCGCCGCCCACACGGGCAAAGAGCGCGATGGAGCTGGCGCCAAGGCCGAATCCGTGGATGATCTCATGTTCGGGGAAGACGTAGTAAAGGAGTGATATACCCAGGAGGCCAAGACCGGCAACGCACATGCCCATGACCGTGCCGCTAGAAAAGGCGACACGCAGGGCGTCGTTGAGGCTCGATCGTGCGGCCTGGGTCGTGCGCACGTTGGCCCTCGTGGCCACGTTCATACCGATGTACCCTGCGGTCCCGGAGCAGAAGGCGCCTAAAATGAAGGCGATGCCCGATTCCAAGGGGTGGTCCGGCAAAAGAACGATAAGTACGATAAAGACAGCGATAGCAAAAATAACAAGCGTCGTATACTGGCGTCTGAGGTACGCTGCCGCGCCGCGCTGCACGAGATGGGAGATGTTGGTCATCTTCTCCGTGCCCGTGTCCATCTTGAGGATGCGCGACACGAGGTACATCGCGAAAAGCAGCGCAACTACCCCGCCAACGACTCCAAGTGTCCATAATTCCATAAATAGTCCTCCTCGGATTAGATTTTTGAGAGTTTATATGTGGCAATTTAAATGTTTTGGTATGCGCCATCGAGTACGAAATGGCTCCTGTTACGGATGTAGAGCACCGGGACACGCCGCGACCGCAGGATGCGCCGCAGCGCACGGTCATTCGTGGCAACAATAGCACGAGCCCCCTCCGCATAGGCAACAAGCGAGGCGTCCACGGGACCGGACAGCTCCAAGCTGTCAAAGAGGCAGGCAAGCGAGCACGCAAGCCGCCTCGCGCGCTCGTCGGCACCGGAAAAAGAGAGCACGGCAAGCTCGCCGCGCACGTTTTCGGGGACGACCACCCGGTGGCGGAAGGGCACGGCGTCGGCAATGGCGTCAAGCGAAATGCCGAACTTCACCGCGCTAATGAGAAAGTTGGTATCGAGGATGACAAGCGTCTCGTCACTCGGTGATGATACCATACCCAATCAGTCTCCAGCGTCCGCCGATGCGGCGGGAGATGGCTACACGGTCGCCCACGCTGCTGCATACGGGGAGCTTGAGGTTAAGGCGTGCCTTCTTGCCTGTGGCGGCTACAACGCCGATGGTCTTGCCTGTCCCTACGTTGAGCATGAGCGGTTCACCTCGTTTGATGTCGGTCACCGCCGTCTCCTCCTCGGAGCCAACGACGCGTTCAAGAAGATGTATCTCCAGCTGAATGGTCTCCCATACCGGTGGCAGCGTCCCCGGGTCCCCCACGACACAGCCGCCGAGTGCGTCTGACTTCGTGATGGATGGGTCAAGCTCCGTACCGATGGCAAGCAGGCCGCCGGGCATCGCCGTCTCGAGCTTGAGGGCGCCGGTGGAAAGCGACGCGACCTTCGTGACAAGCGGCCTGAACTGCGAGACGCCCTGCTCCTTCGTGAGGAGGCCGGGGAGAATCTCTATCTCCTGGCCCACGGTTATCCTGCCGTCGGTGAGCGAGCCGCCAAGGACGCCGCCCACGATGTTTTCCGGCATGGCGCCCGGTTTGTTGATGTCAAAGGAGCGCGCCACGAACATGTGCGCCGGTGCGTCGGCGTCGTGCGGCGGCGTGGGTATGTGGTCCTCGATGGCCTTGATGAGCACGTCGATGTTGACGGCATGCTGGGCCGAGATGGGTATGACGGGTGCAGCCTCCGCAACGGTACCTTTCGTAAACGCCTTTATCTGCTTGTAGTTTTCCAGCGCCTCTTCCCGGGAGACGAGCTCTATTTTGTTCTGCGCGATGACGATGTTTTTCACGCCGATGATATCGAGCGCCATGAGGTGCTCCCGGGTCTGGGGTTGCGGACACTTCTCGTTTGCCGCGATGACGAGCACGGCGCCGTTCATGAGCGCCGCGCCGGACAGCATGGTTGCCATGAGGGTTTCGTGGCCCGGGGCATCAACGAACGAGACCTTGCGCAGCGCCTTTGTCTCGGTGCCGCACAGGTCGCAGACCTCGCTAGTCGTGTAGCACTGGGGCTCGTCGCACTCGGTACAGCGCCGAAACGTCGTATCGGCGTACCCGAGGCGTATGGTGATGCCCCGCTTCATCTCTTCGGAATGCTTGTCGGTCCAGATGCCAGAAAGCGCCCGTGTGAGGGTCGTCTTCCCATGGTCCACGTGACCGATCATCCCGATGTTAATTTCCGCTTGGTCTGCTGATGCCATATGCCATCCCTCCGGCTCACTCGGCCTGCTCGTCGGCATCTTCGGCAACGGTCGCTTCCTCTTCCTGTGCAGGGGCTTCCTCTACGGGAGCCTCTACGGGTTCGGGTGCCGCCTCCGCCTTCGGGGCCGCAAGCACCTTCGTGTTTATCTGCACAATTTCCTCGGAGATGGTATCGGAGCGTACACGCTTCTTCTTGCGCACGCCTTCGTCCGTGGGGTTGTACCCAATCCCGTTGGCCAGGAGCAGCTTCATGCGGCGGGTGCCGTAGACGCCCTTCTTCATGGGGAATCCGTCCTTGTCGGAGCCGCCCGTGACCTTAAGCGTCCCCTCAATACCCACCAGGCTGCCCTCAACGGTGTCGCCGATGCGGTATCCGAGGAATCGCTCGGCCTCGCCCCCCTTGAGTTCCTTTTGTTCTGACTTTCCGTCAGGATATGAAACAACTACCTTAACTTCCATTTAAACACCTGCAAATATGTTCTTTTTCTTCAGCTTTGATAAAAATGATACGACCTCTTCCTCTTCGGGCGTAAGAGACAGCCCCTTGAGGCGTTCGATGTTTGACTTCGGCATGTCGATATATAATACTTCGCCTTCGTGGATCTGCCGTCCGACGATGGGCCCCTCTATCGACATGGCGACCTGCATGCCTTTTGTCGCCACCTTGAGAAAGTCGCTCTTCTCCTTGAGCGCCTTGATGCGGCCCACCTTGACGCCCTCCTCGTTGATGACGTCCATGCGCGGCATGACCGAGCCGGCGAGTATCTCTATGCCCACAATGGCGGGCTTCGCGTTGCGAAACACCATCTTGGGGAGGAACTGGAACTTGCCGGGCATGATAACGCCCATCTTCTTGCGCTCCTCCTCTTCGTGGCGGCGCTCGGTGAGATATGCCTCATAGTCCTCAAGGAGCTTGTAGATGATGGAGGACTGGATAACGGGCACGCCCGCCTGGTCTGCCATCTGCTGCACCTCTTCCGACACGTGGACGTTGAAGGAGAGGATGGCCGCCTCCATGGGGTCGGTCTCGGCCACAGACATGGCCTCCACCACGTCACGCTTCTGGACATCACCGATATCCGCGTTGCGGATGTTTATCTCCTCTTTCCGAAGCATCCCCACGATAGCCTCCAGGCTTCCGAGGGTATCCGCCTTCACGATGATGCCTGTGGAGTCCCTGCTGATGCGGAATCGCTGGATCTCCTCCTGAATCGTCCGCTTCACCGTCTCAACGGACTCTGGCGATGCCGCCAGGAGCGGCGAACCCGCGAGCACCTCATCGAGCCCGGGTGCGGCAATCTTGATGCCGGCGGCGCTCGGGACCTCGGATACCGTGTCGAATCGGTAGCGCGGGTCACGGATCTCATCGAGCGGTTTGGGTTTGAGAAGCGCACGGACCTTCGTGGTGACGACGCCGTTGCGGGCGCCAAGCACGATGATGTCCCCTGTGCGCAGGGTACCATCGTAAACGATGACGTCCAGCGTCGTGCCGAATCCCACCGTTTCCTTCACCTCGAGCACCGTGCCCTTGGCAGGGCCGTCGATATGGACATCAAGCTGCTTTTCGAGAAATCGCTGCGAGAGGCCGGCGATGAGCATCATGATCTCGGGAATGCCCACGCCCCCCTTCGCGGAGGCGGGCACGATGGCAACGTTCTTCGTGAAGTCCTTGACCTGGTCAAAGCGCATGCCCTCGAATCCGTATTCGTACAGCGCCCCTATGAAGTCCCACATCTTCGTCTCGATGTCCCTTCGCACCGTATCGTCTTGGCGCGCGATAGCCGCCAGAAACGGTTCCGGACCGGTAGCCTTCCATCCACGGGAGCGGTCTATCTTGTTGAGAACGATGATAAACGGCGTCTTGTACTGCTTGAGGATGGATATGGACTCGATGGTCTGTGGCTGGAGCCCCTCGTTGATATCGACGATAAGGACGGCGATGTCTGCAAGGTTCCCGCCACGCGAACGAAGCGAGGTGAATGCCGCATGCCCGGGCGTGTCGATAAAGAGCAGTCCGGGGATGGAAAGCTTCATGTTGGCGACAAGGTTGCCGCAGACCGAGCGGATGACCTCGATGGGAATCTCCGTCGCGCCTATATGCTGGGTGATGCCACCAGCCTCGCGGCTCGCTACCTTGGTGCCACGTATCTGGTCCAGAAGCGTGGTCTTTCCATGGTCCACATGGCCAAGGACGGCGACGATAGGCTGGCGTATCACGGGTCTGTTCACCCCTCAAAGGTGCGCTTCCTCGTCGTACGAACACAGCTCGTCGGGCGAAAAGTACAGCGCTATCTCGCGCGCCGCCGACTCGAGAGAGTCCGACGCGTGGATGGTGTTGTAGATGTCGCTCCCCTTCGTGAAGCCGAAGTCGCCGCGGATGGTGCCCGGTTCCGCCTTGAGCGGATTCGTGGCGCCGGCAAGCTTGCGGGTCACCGCGATGGCATCCTCGCCCTCGATAACGGCAACGAGCACGGGGCTCATGCCGATGAAGGCGACAAGGCTGCCAAAGAAGGGCTTGCCTATGTGCTCGGCATAGTGCTTGTCGGCAATCTCCGGCGTGATGCGCAAAAGCTTTGCGCCGACAAGACGGTATCCCTTCCGCTCGAATCGGGTGATCACCTCACCCATGGTGCCGCGAAGCACCGCATCGGGCTTGAGGATGATGAGTGTCCGTTCCACTGCCATGGGAGGCTCACCCCGTGTGCTGCTGCTTGAGGCGCTGTTCCTTCTCCTGGCGGAAGCGCTCGGTCCAAGCGGTGGTCCGTGGCTTGCGCTTGAGAACAATCATGTTCTTCTCGCACTTGTGTGAGCAGAAGTTGTAGACCGTGCCGTCCTTCCTGACGTACATGGTGCCGGTTCCCGGCTCAATCTGCTCCCCGCAAAAGGTACAAAATACTCGCTTTGGCATTGCTATCACCTGGGTGTCCGAATCTCGCGTGCCTCTCGCTCGGTCTCGCGAAGCATGAGGACGTCGCCCGCCCGGATGGGTCCTTTCACATTCCGGGTGAGGATGCGCCCCTTGTCTTCCCCGTCAAGCACCTTGCACTTGACCTGGAAAATCTCTCCTGTTACGCCGGTCCTCGTCACCACGTCGATGACTTCGGCCGGTATTCCCAAATCCTCATCAGCCATGTGATCACTTGAGCTCGGTTATTTTTTCCACTATCTCGGCCACGAGCGCCTTTGCCTTCCCTTCCTTCACGATGGCGGAGGCGGCGGTGGGCACGTCAATGCCGGTGGCCTGTCCCAGCTCGTCCTTTCTCGGAACGAAGATGTACGGGACCTGCTTCTCGTCGCAGAGGAACGGAATGTGGGCAATAATCTCCTCGGGCGTGACGTCCTCTGCAATGAGGACGAGCTTTGATGAGCCGCGCTCGATGTACTTTGTCGTCTCGTTCGTGCCCTTGGTGACCTTGCCGGTGTCCCGGGCCAGTTCAAGAGCCTCGTACGCTTTTTCTACCAATTCCTTTGGTACGTCAAACTTCTTCATGTAATATCACCTCATCCTACATATGGCGGCAATGCCGCCTTCGGTCGATGATTGTCTATAAAGAGCATCATCAGGCGTAGAAACGTACATGAGGCGCTTTAAAAATATTGTGGTAAGCGGGCGCCCTTCCCTTTTTCTGCCCCGGTGGCGCAGAGCGCTGTGCCTACCCCCCATCTTCGCAGGGGCAGGATAGGGTGTCGAGAAGTGCGGAAAGAAGGTCGAGGCCCTCGATGAGCTGGCCCATGGCTACAAGCGGGCTTTCGAGGGTGCAGGCAGGCGCCATGGCGAGCGTGATGTCCGCAAGGGCTGCGTGAGGGAGGGCAGGTCCTTCGAGGCAGCCATGGATGCATGCAACGGCATGCGTGCATGCCTCAAGGTGTGCCACGATATCGGAGAGGAGCAGGGCGTAGGGGGAAAGGCCGGAAACAGTGAGCACGGGGGAACCGGCTTCAGGGGACGAGATCACGAAGGCCGTACCCTCCTCCCGCCCCCGGGCAATGCCACGCACCACGACCGTTCCCTGTGCCATGGCACGGTAACGATATGTCACAGCCCCTGTTGAACCAGCGGGTAGTGCAAGCTGTGCAGGGTCGGGCCCCGCTAGCAGGTCGAGGACCGCCGTGCCAGAAACGTTCCAGGAGGAGAGTGTCACATCCTGCGCCCCAGCAAGACCGGTATTCGCAATGGTTGCGGTGACGATGACCTCCTCGCCCACCGCAACAGAGAGCGACGAGAGGGATATGGAAAGCAAGAGGTCGGCGGCTGCCTGAAGCGGGACATACGCCACGGCATGGGGCGAGGACACGGTAAGGCCCGAACCGGTGTCCGTTCCCGTTGCTGAGACGTCAAGGACCAGGGTGCCTCCGGGCGCGGTCATGCGATAGACCCACACAAAGCTGGCCGAGCTACCGGGAGAAAGACTCACGGATGCAGAGGGTTGGGACTGCAGCGCCACGCTCCCCGCCCCGCTGACGGCTGCCGCCATGTGAGGGATGACACCTGCCACCGCCGTCGCTCCGGTATTCGTCACCACGGCCGTGGCGGTACAGCTGATGGCAGAGACCCGCGTAACGAGGGCGATAGAAAGCGCCGCAGGGGGGAGAACGGTGACGGGGGTAGAGGAAGCGGTCGCACCTAGCGCCAGTGACGTTCCCCCGTCCGTGCCGGAAACAGGTGATGAGCAGGCGATGGTGCCGCCCTGCGCGCCACCTTCGGCGCGGAGGGTCCAGCTGAAGGTGTGCGACTGGCCGGGGAAGAGGGTCACCTGCGGCCCGGGGGAGGAAAGGATCACGGCATGTGCCGTGCCCGTAATGGAAAAGGAGAGAGCGCCCGGTGCCACGTTGAGAGCGGGTGAGCCACCGGTGTTAGTGACCGTGAGGTGCACGGCCACCTGCGCGCCTGAGGCGACGGTGACGGGTTGTGCGGAGATGCTGGCTGAAAGTGAAGCGGCTGCAGCTGGAGCGCAAAGGGATAGGGACGGGTCCCCATATAGATTGAAGTCCATGAGGTTCTGCCAAGAAAATGCCTGCCAGCCATACAGGTCAGAAAGCTGTGTCTTGGCCTCAAAAAGAGCGCGACCGGCAGACGCGCCGGTGGTGACAAGCTCGGCGGCATAGGCGTAGGCAAGGTCGGTATTCGTGCGGGCTCCGGTGACGGCAAAGGGTCCCTGGGCATAGTACGAGAGGCGTGTCGAACCCACCGTCGTCATGGCCCCCGAAAAGAGGGCGGCAAAGCTCAGGTGATTAGGGTCCTCGGGTGTCGCATTGTAGCAGGCACACATGAAGGCGAAGGTGTGGGCACCGGCCTGCATGGCATTGAAGTCCTGTGAGGTGATGAAGGGCGGGGTAAGCACCTCGCCCGGTTCGGGCACGCCATCGCCCTCATCGGAGGCCCATACCGCGCGGGTGGCGCTCTGTGACGAGCCGTGCCCCCACCACACGGCCACACCATGGTCGTTGTGCCATGCAGCCACCACGGCAGGCTGCGTAAGCGGCGCGTCGTACTCGTAGGCGGTTGTTGGCACCGGGGCAAGCCCCGTCCGCTCATAAAACACATAATTGGCATACCCGGCCGGAGAGGCGTCCCGGGTAATCACTTCCCACGGAAGGTTGAGGCCATCTGTCCGGGGACCGTAGGACGAACCAGACGTCATGACCTCGCCGGCATAGTTGCTAATAGCCATGGGAAGGAGTACAGAGGGATTGGTTCCGGGATATTGCATGGTGCGCTGGAGAAGAAGGTCCAGCTCGTGTGTGCTATTAAAGTAGACCGGAAGGCGGCCCACATAGGCCTCGGGGCCAAAGTCGAGCCCGGTACCCCGTTCAAGACCATCCTGCCCGTATTCGCCGAAGTACCCGTCGCCGTCAAGGTCCCACGTGCCGGAAAAGTCTGCATAGAAGTGGTCGGTGGGCACGCCCGTGCCTGTGGGCGGAGAACCCTGTGGCCAGCACATGAGCATGGGCACGTCACCAAAGGTGTCGGGAGCGGACGGGTCGTCGGGATCAGGATTTCCCACAAGAAGCACATACCGGATCTGGTGCGTGTGTTGGTGTGCCACGAGCCATGCCCTGATGTTCACGGCACGCTGCTGGCCCTGCGCCCATCCGTAGTCATCCTCGGTGATGACCACCGGTGTGAAGCCCCGTGATACGAGCCATGGGACGAACTGGGGAGCCAGGACCGCCGAGTTGTCCCGCAGGTACTTCGTAGTGACGATGATATATCCGTTATAGGATGCAGGAGGCGATGCGCCTTTTTCTCCCGGAAGATACGACCACACGAGCTGAGCGGACACGAGGGGATACCATGCCAGCTCCCCGCTTAGCGGGCGGTAGGAAAGGGGCGCGTAGCGTACCTGCACCCGCACGTACGAGCCTTCCTGCGAGACGCGCAGGATGTCAACAGGAAGGGAGGGATACGGATTGTTCGCACCGTAGACCGCCTCGTCGCGCCAGCCGGAAAGACCGTCCCCTGCCGGGCCATCCGTGCTGGCGGGCGCGTCGCCCGGTGCGATGACATACGTGCCCTCAAGCGCCACCGATTCGGTGTAAAGGGGAAGGAGGTCAACTGAGGCCGGGTCGACACCCTCTGGAAGCAGGTACGTGCTCACGGCCACGGGAAGCCGGGGAAGCCCAGGACCGCCGACCGTCGAGAATCCCTCCATGGAAAGGGTATCATAGGGGCCATCTCGGGTAATCGAAAGAGGACCTGAAGAGAAGGTGAGGAGGAGAGGTTCTTCCAGAACAAGGGCGCAAGAGGATGTGGGACGCTCCGTGACCTCCACGCCGGTGAGTGCAACGAGAATCATTGCCGAAAGGACCAATCGGTACGGTACAGCCATGCGGCCGCCACCATATTCCTTGTGTCGTCCAGCTATTTATACCTATGGAAAAAACATGAGCACAACGGTATTTGCACGGGAAGTCATCGTTTCAACAATCGGTCGGTAAGAAGCACCGGTTCGTCCTGCTCCTCTTCTGGCATCGTCTTGTCCAAGGAACGTGTATGCCGGTCGGCAAGGAGGGCGAAGACGACGATGAGGGCGAGGAGGGGCACGCCGAGATAGACCAGGCGGTCGGGGGCGCCGGTGGAACGGATGTTGACTTCTAGGGAAAGCGGCGATTCATCGTCGCCCCGCAGTGCCGAGACCCGGTAGGTATGCCTGCGGCCGTCGCCGATGTCATCCTCGTAGCGCAGCGTGCCTGCGGAAACGAAGGCATGGCGCGCGTTGTCCCGGTAGACCCAGTACCCGTCGACGGCCGTGTTGGCATCCGTCCAGGTAAGGACCGCCAGCTCGCCCTGCCGCTCGACGGAAAGGTCAAGGGGCGCCACCAAGGGCGCGAGGAGCGCGAGGACGAAAACAAGGGACAGCGTCCCGCAGGAAAGGGTCATGGAGACCGTTCTTTTCCTCTTCTTTATATATATTTTCTTTTCTGTATCGCCAGTGCCCTGCGGGTGACCTCTTCCACAAACGATGCCTTTGCCCGGGTGTAGCGCTCGCGGTCGTCGCCGTATGCCTCCGCAAGCCTGCCCTTGAGCTCGGCGTAGCGGCGCGCGTCACCGGCATCGGAACGCAGATGGTCCCGAAAGGCCGTCCGCTCCCAGAGCTCGTGCCCCCGCGGGGCGTAGTGGAGATGGTGCGTGCGCACGCCCATGAACCCGTCGCGGCGTATGGACATGCAATGGTCCCCATAGCGCCAATGCTCCCATGAGGGACCGGTAAGCACGGACAGGGCGCGCCGGCGCGCCTCGTCGACGGACGGGACTTCCACCAGCAGGTCGAGGACCGGCTTTGCCGGCATGTCAGGAATGGCGGTACTCCCGAAATGCTCGGTACGGGTGACGAATCCCTGCCCCAAGGCCGTTCGTATCCACGCGGCGCACGCCTCGTACAGGGCTGGCCAAGCA
>JAHKLV010000237.1 GCA_020854925.1 Candidatus Methanofastidiosia archaeon
GAGAACAAGGTCATGGAGCTTGCCGGGCGCGTGGGCCTTACCGATGAGCAGGTGTCGCGCTATCCCCATGAGTTCTCGGGAGGACAGCGCCAGCGCATCGGTATCGCCCGGTCCCTTGCCCTTGACCCCGAGTTCATCGTGGCAGACGAACCAGTAAGCGCCCTTGACGTCTCCATCCAGGCCCAGATAGTGAATCTTCTCCAGGACCTCCAGCAGGACTTTGGGCTTACGTATCTCTTCATCGCCCATGACCTTTCCGTGGTCAAGCACATCTGCGACCGCGTGGCAGTGATGTACCTGGGAAAAATCGTGGAGATTGCGCCGAAAAAGGAGCTCTTTGAGAATCCGCTCCATCCCTACACCAAGGCGCTGCTTTCGGCGGTCCCGGTGCCCAATCCGCGGTACAAGGGCGAGCGCGTCCTCCTTTCCGGTGATGTCCCGAGCCCGGTCAACCCTCCGTCGGGGTGCCGATTCCATAATCGCTGCCCATCTGCCTTTGAGCCGTGTCCAGAAAAGGAGCCGGTGCTCAAGGATGAGGGAAACGGGCACTGGGTCTCGTGCCACCTCTATTAAGAGGGGGCTTTTCTCTATATTTTTCTTATTTTATATATACTATTTGAATTAAATATATATTATATACATATCATTCCTCTCCGTACGTGGTGATACCATGGCACGGATACTCTACGGCGTCACCGGCGTGGGCTTAGGACATTGCTCGCGAGCGGACACCCTTGCTGCGCAACTTGGGGATGAACATGATATTACCTTTGTCACGAGTAACGGCGCATGCGCCTACCTGAAAGAGAGGGGCCGTAGCGTCATTCCCATCCCAGGATTCTCCTATGCCTTTTCCCGAGGAAAGATAAATCATGCCGACACCTTTATCAAAAACGCCGTACACACCCATCGTTACCTTGTCACGGTGTCACGGCTTGTCCGCTTGTTGCGAAGGTTACGTCCCGATGTGGTCATGACGGATTTTGAGCCTTTTACCTCACTTGCCGCACATCTTTCTGGTATTCCCGTGGTGAGTGTGGACCACCAGTCGGTGCTTTCCCGGACCGCCGTTGCCGTCCCATCGGGCTTTGAGCCGCCGTTTGCCGTGGCACGTACCTTGGCTTCGCTCATGGTGGCACATGCCGACCGTTACCTTATTACTTCTTTTTTTGCCCCCCCTGTGACTAAACAACACACCGTCATCGTCCCTCCTCCCGTCCGACCGGAGCTCCTCGGTTGTCAGGGGCCCGAGGAGGGGCATGTCCTCGTCTACCTTCCGTATGAGAATCCCCGAAAGCTCGCTTGTCTCTGCAAGAACACGCCCGAAAGGGAATTCGTGCTGTATGGGCCGTGGCGTCGGGCACAGTGCGGCAACGCATCCTTTCGGACGGCAGGAAGCGATACCTTTTTTGGCGACCTATCCTGCGCATCCGCTGTCTTAAGCAACGGCGGGCACATGCTTATGACCGAGGCGCTCTACCTCGGAACGCCCCTTCTTGCCGTGCCTCTGGGCGGGCAGGTGGAACAGGCAATAAACGCTCACTATCTGTCTTTTCTGCAATGGGGAATGTGCGAGGAGTGTACGTGCGCCAGAGCATGGGATGCCTTTTTTTCAAAAGAAGATCGGTATCGGCATAACCTCTCCACGTATCCTCGGGAGGATACTACCGCTGCCGCTCACGCCATGCTCGGCGCCATGGAGGATGTCATTTCCCGCAAATGCCAGGATGACGCCACACCGTGGAAAGAAAAGGGGGGCACTCAGCACACGGGGTGCGGAGTGCCTGCAGGAACCTTAGAGCACACGTGTTGACTCGGCCGGCTTCGGCGTCTTGATGACGAGGAATCGGCACGGCGCGTCGCTTTCGTTGTACCAGGTATGCGGTATCTTCTTCGGGCTTTCGATAAGGGTGTCGGGCCCGACCTCCTGCTTTTCATCGCCCACCTCCACGATGCCACGCCCTTCCAGCATGTAGAAGGTAACGTCTACCGGGGTGATGTGGCGCTTGAGCGCCTCTCCCGGCTGGAGCGTTATGTGCACGACCTGCACGTGTTCGATGTCATGGAGCTTACGCACGTCCACCCTGTGGGGTGTGTCAATGACGGGGGCTTCCCTTGCGTTTACGATGTTCATTTTTGTTCCCTCATACATTTCGTATCCGTATGGCATCCACTGGGCATGCCTTGTAGCATGCGTAACAGAGTATGCATTCTTGGTATGCTATATCCTGCTTCTCTTTCATAATTGTTATGGCGTGGGTAGGGCACGCCTTTTCGCACTTCCTGCATGCTGTGCAGGCGCCGGCGTCTATGACGGGTGTCAGTGGCCGTGAGGCAGCCGGAAGGTGCATGACGAGACCGAACGGGCACAGGTATCGGTGCCAGACCACCCGCCTGAAAAGCACAAGGACGACAAAGGCGATGATGAGCACCGGCACGGCGAGCTTTATCTTTGTGTACGGTGCGGAGGCTTTCACGATGACGAGTGCCAGGAGCCCAAGGGCGAGGGGAACGTGCACGTACCATCGGGCAAGGAACCCCGGGGCGGGCAATCCCCACCGTACCGTCCTGTCCCTGAGCGCTGTCACACCTATGTCAAAGGCATGGAACGGGCATAGATAGCCACAAAAGAGGCGACCGTAGACGAGCGACCCTGCCGAAAGGGCAAGGAGCAGGAGGAGTGCAAGCGGCTCCTTTTTCTGTGACATCATGTAGACCATGAGCCCGAGCATGGACGTCAAGGTCACATACTGCAGGATGAAGAGCTTTTTACCCATACCGTCCTCTTTTCCTGGGTGCGTAATATATATTTCCATAAGATTGATATAGGAATCGTAGGATTCTAACACATGGACATTCGTCGCCTGTGTGCGTTGGGTCTTACCGATTCCGAGGCGCGCGTACTGGCGTCGGCCATTCGTCTCGGTCGGGCCGGTGCCAAGGATATCGCCTTCGATTCGGGCGTTCCCTACTCGCGCATCTATGCCACCCTTGCTTCGCTTCTCGATGACGGGTGGGTGCACAAGGAGGAAGGCCGGCCTGCACGGTACTACGTCTCAGACCTCGAGGCGCGCGTGCACCGCCAGGCCGAACACGTGGAGAGGGAGGCGCTGC
>JAHKLV010000116.1 GCA_020854925.1 Candidatus Methanofastidiosia archaeon
CAGAAAGTTCCTTTTTTATCCTTGCCGCCTCAGACTCCAGCTCCCGCATCTTCTGTATTGCGTCCCCGAGGTCAGTGCCTGGCAACCAAGACTGAACGACCTTTACATCTTCCAGATTATCACTAACGATGCCCTTTTTCATTCCTTCGAGGATATTGAATCTGTGCTTGCAGTATAGGCCGTTTTCCCCTGCCGGACATGAGCAATAGGCGGACAGATTGGCATCGGACCGTTTGACAAAAACAACCCTGTACGGATCAGGGGCAGAACCTTGAACTTCAAATGCAATCTCCTGCATGTCTTGTCTCCTTTTATGGGTAACGCGATTCATATGGGTCCCTCGTAGCCCATTTGCGCGAACCCGGGACCATACCAATGGCGGCTCCTTTGCGGACAGCGCTTGATCTGCCGTCCAGTGATCCCGGATTGATACTGAAGCACACGGTTGCCCATGGGTTTGTTTTCCTGTCCTTCCATCTCGGACTGCGAAGCGATGCGGTCTGGAGGAAACGAGTAGGTGCTCTTGTGAGGTGTGTTCATTCGCATAGACCCACGGTGTAGTCGAATTCAGCCAAAGTCAAAGCCGATTCGATAGTGAAATCGAGACAGAATCGAGCATCCTCCTCTGAGGGCTTGTCTGTTTCCTGAGGGCTCCGGCGCGTCCCCCAATGTCCGTTGCTGTCCTGCATGAGGCACGGCGTGAGCATCTTGAATCGCGAATACTTCCTGTAGTCGATCCCCAAGGCCAACATCGTAATCGCAGCTTGCATCGCCTCGATGGATTCCTTCACGGCGTCGACAAAATCACAGAATCTGTGCTCATCTAACGATAGGGAGCCCCGGTGGAGCCCCATGGCGAAGCTAGTGAGAAACGTCATCCTTCTGCCGAAGTAAAACGGTGACGAGCGATACTGCCCGCGCTTCCGGTTCTCATAATCCGCTATGATCTCCCTGAAGGCCAATGCTATATTGTCCAACGCCGTGAGGGTGTCACCCGCTTTGACCTGAACCTGGGCCTCTCTCAACTTGTCTCTTGCAGATTCAGGATTCACCAACTCAACGAGTGAGATGTCATCGAGTGCGCAACCGAAAACGAGTTGCGTGTTATCCTTGAAGAATGCTGTGACAGTGGCGCGAAAGGACTCGATGTCGAGATCTGAGGGAAACGTCCCGTGGTGCTTGAGAGCTACGCGCGCCTTATTGAGGCGGCGCATGGACTCCTGCTGCTCAAGTTCCTTCGGGGCCAGTTTCTTGTTCAGGATATCCCAGTAGTCCATGAAGCCGGGATGAGCGGAACCGACATTCAGTTGTTCCGAGGCAAGCTGGAGGAACAACTCGACGGCATCGTGCATGGTGAGAAGCGACGCACACCTCAACGGCGATGGTGCACGAGATTGCGACACCGCGGTCTGGTAGAGGTACTTGATAAAGGCAAGCCTCTTGACGACTGTGTGGTCCAGTGCCATCGTTCGTGTCCTCGCCGAATATTCGCCGGAACTGGCAGTGAAAAGCCCAGAATGTAGTTCCTTAGCTTTTCAGTGAGCGCGTTAGAGACATAGTTCCGCGCTCGCTTATAATCGCTCCTACTCGGGTTATTGGGGGCAGTAAATTGTTGCCTACAATCTGCGATTCCCTTGGGCCGATCTCTGGGATGGCCCGGGGGCGATTGCGATCCGGGTCGTGGTGGGCATAATGCATCATCATACCCTGCTCGGCCGGAACGGTCAACAACCAAAAAGAGCGATCATTCCCGGGCCTTGGCTCCGACGGGGCCAAGATAGGCCGCCGCCGGTGTAAGGACCGGCCGCGTCAGACGTGGGCCAGCCAGCGTTGGGTCAGGACGGCCACCAGCAGGGCCCAGCCGAAGCTGGCGAACGTGCCGATGATGATGTACTCGGCCTCCTTGCGTTGGCCGGGCTGCTTGATCTCGCCGAATCGCAGGATGGACTTGGCCGCGAAGAGGAACCCGATCGCCCCGGCGTTGCCCGACAGCACGAGCAGGTAGGTCAGGGCCCGCTCCAGTTGGCCGATCCGCCGCCCGCCATGCCGGAGCCCTTCTGCGGGCTTGTCGCCCAGCTCCCGGATCACCGGCTGAAGGGCCTTGCCCATGAGGATGGCGCCAAACCAGACGCACAGAATCAGGCCGCTGATCAGGATCAGGATGCGGAAATACGCCGGCGTCACCCGCATCCACAGGCAGGAATAGCCCGACGACGTGAACGCCACGGTGATGCCGACCAGGGCCAGCACGTGCGCCGCCTGGTCAATCAGGAAGACATAGACGTTCCAATCTTCGCTGGCCAGGCCGCTCTTGACCGTGTCAATCGCGAAATGCAGCAGGACCGCCAGGCCCACCGCCAGCCACGCCGCCGCGGGGGACGGGGGGCCGGGCGCCACAAGGACGCACGTCACAGCGCCGACGACCGCGGCGTGCCACACGCGAGCGGCCAGGCCCTTCTTGGCCTCGGCCATGGCACGCGTTTGCAGCAGGAAATCGCCGATCAGATGCCCCGCCAAAAGGGGTATGAACAAATCCTGCATGGCTCCGTTCTCCCGCGACCCGTCAAGTCCTCTAAAAAAACAACCTATTTAGGCTGTATATCCGTGTACCACCTTTTTAGGTTGTTCCAAACGCGGTTTCAAACCGCTCCAACGCCGCCTCGATAGCGCTCCAATCGCCGCCGGAAAGGGCCTTGGCGACGGCCTGCTGGCTGACGGGCGGGTCCAGCCGCTCGGCGATCTGGGCCTGGGTCAACCCCTCCAGGGCCCCCAGAACCGCCTCGGCCTGTCGGGGCTTCCAGTGCCCCGCCAGGGCGTCGCACAGCCGCAGCAGGACGCCGAGCCAGTTCGATGCATCGCCGAAACCCTCCGGCAGCTCAATGGCCAGTTTCCGGCCAGGCTTCATCTCATCCAGGGCACGGCCGGACAGTACGAACGCCTCGCCCATCGACTGAGAGATGCGGTCCTCCGCAATCCTGTCGACCGGGCCGATGCCGATGCCGATTCGCGTTTGGCAATCCTCAAACGCCAGCAGCGCCGCCCGTGCATAGAAGGCCGCCCGCAGGGCCCGGGCCGGCTCGGTGAGCAGCATCTGCCAGGCATCCCCGCGAAAGACGTCTACCCGCCCGTGCACGAGGTTCGCGGTCAGCCTGTTGAGCCTCCCGGCGCACCAATCCAGCCGTGTGCGCACGGCGTCCAATTGCTCGGCGGAGAGTTTCCTGGAGCCGACAATGTCACCGGTCAGCACGGCATACCGCTTCTCTGATTCCGCCTGTTCCATCGCCTTTGGTACACCCTGCAACTGCGAGAATCAAAAGGGTCTGCTCCGTTTACCGTCGCCAGGATCGCCGCATGAGAATGACCACCGCGGCGTGGAGCACGAGGAACACCGCCCAAGGGAAATACCTCGCATAGTCGGGCTCGGTGACGTGTCGCCCGGGCAGCATAAAGCAGATCACGATCCCCACGACACACGCCGCCAGGCCGAGGATCCGCGTCGGGGGCATGACCAGGGGCCGCGAGCCGAACAGACCCGCGGCGATCCACACCATCACGCCGGAGGTCAGCAGCGGCGCCCAGACCGGTCCCGCCCAGAGATCGGGGATGAAGAACAGGATGTCCCACTCGGCCAGCGACGCCGGCCAACCGAGCAGGACCTTGAGCCAGACGTAATAGAACACGTCCCAGAGCGCGAACGACAGCAGGAAATACGCGATTCGGCGCCGCCAGGTCTGGGCCATCA
>JAHKLV010000044.1 GCA_020854925.1 Candidatus Methanofastidiosia archaeon
GCCGATGACATCCTCGCCGGAAACGGGGGGCCGGAGGTGCGCAATCGTGGCGAGCCTGTCGGCAGCGCTCCCGTTGGGCACGTAGACAAGCTCGGTATAGGCGCCACCGGGTGGACCGTAGACAAGCCAGGGGGCCCCGTCACCGGTGTTGTCGGGGGTCGCCTCGCCGGAAAACGGGTCGGCCACCGACGGGCGCAGGTGCCCCCGTCGCGTAGCCTCGGCCACGGCCTCGGAAACGATGCGGGGAAGGTCCGGCGGCATGGTTGGCGACGGCCTGACAAAAAAGACGGGAAAGCCTGAATCCACCGCACAGTAGGACCTGCCGGCGGACCGCGCGCGCTCCCCTGCCGCAAGCGCGCTCTCGAGATGGAGGCGTGCCTGGGGCCCCGCCTCGCCCACGAGGGTACGCATGGTCGCTTCAACATCGGGAGGAAGCTCGACGACCGTACGACGTATGGCGTCTACCAGTGCTTCCAGGAGTTCCTCACGATTGAACATGACTGCCCCAGTATCCTCTGGGGGGGCAAGGATATATAAGTTTTGGAAAAGCGCACAACGCACGGTGCCGTACGCATGTTGCGCCGTCAGAACGGGAAGAAGAAGGGGAAGCGCACGTCACACGTTCGTGTAGTCTTCGAGGAACTCGATGCGCAATCCGCGGGAACTCGTTTCACGTATGGTGTGGACAAAGGCCTTGGCCGTCCCGATGTTCGATATGACAAGCGCGTCATAGCCCGCGGCGATGATGCCGAAGGAAGGGTCGTGCGCGCTGCCGACGGTCTCAGGGGAGTACCAGGGTATGTCGATGACCACATCGATCTTATGCTCTGACACAGCGGCGTAGAAGGAGCTGTGCTCGCCATCAGCTGTCAGAGGCGACGCAGGGGTACCTGATGCGGCAAGGCGTTCCACCAGGGGGGGTATGGCATAGAGGCGGTGCCCCACCCGATGGAGGTCAACGGCAAGGCGTTCCATAAGCTCCCACTGCGCCTCGTTGTTGCATGCCACAAAGACGCCGAGCTCCTTTTTGGAAAGGCGGGGATTGGCCGAGAACATCGCCTTGCGGTATGCGTCGTAGAAATCGCCGCCGATGCTTGCCACCTCGCCCGTCGACTTCATCTCGACGCCCGTCACGGGGCTGGCGCCCGAAAGCCGCACGAAGGAGAACTTGGGAAACTTGACGCCCCGCTGGATGTGGTCGCGCACGATGGGCGGATTCTCGATAAGGTTCTTCCTGCCGAGGACGACCTTGGCGGCCTCCTCCATGAGATTGATGCCGTAGACCTTCGAGACAAAGGGCATGGACCGCGACGAGCGCGAGTTGCATTCGATGACATAGATATCATCGCCCACGGCCAGGTACTGGATGTTAAAGGGGCCCTTGATGCACAGAGCGGTGGCAATCTGGCGGGAGTGCTCGTGCAATCGTTCACGAAGCGTTGTCGAGAGCTTGCCTGAGGGCGTCACCACGGTGGCGTCGCCGCTGTGGATGCCGGCGGGGTCGATATGCTCGAGGATAAAGCCAATGGTATGGCCCTCGCCGTCGCTCACCCCGTCAACCTCCACCTCGCGTGCATTGTCGAAGAACTTTGAGACCACCACGGGATAGCGCTTTGAGACGCTTGCCGCCTGGGTGATGTACTCCTCGAGTTCCGCCTCGGTGTCGGCGACCTTCATTGCCGCGCCGGAAAGCACGTAGGACGGGCGCACGAGAACGGGGAAGGAGACCTCCCGTGCAAAGGCAATGGCCTCAGCAGGACTGGCGGCGGTGGTCCAGCGGGGCTGCTTGACACCGAGCCGGTCCATGAGCTTGGAAAACTTCGAGCGGTCCTCCGCACGGTCGATGTCCTGGGTGGTGGTCCCGAGGATCTTGACGCCGCTCTTTGAGAGGAAGGGGGCGAGGTTGTTGGACGTCTGGCCGCCCACGCACAGCACGATGCCGCGGGGCGATTCCCTCTCGTAGATATCGAGGACGCGCTCGTAAGAGAGCTCCTCAAAGTAGAGCTTGTCGCTGATGTCGTAATCGGTGGAGACGGTCTCGGGATTGCAGTTGATGGTGATGACCTCGGAGACCCCCTGGTCCTTGAGGCCCCATATCATGTTGACGGCACACCAGTCGAACTCGACGCTGCTCCCGATGCGGTAGACGCCTGAGCCGAGCACGATGGCCTTGTCGCCGTGTCCCGTCTCGATGTCATCCTCTTCGGCGCCATAGGTCATGTAGAGATAGTTGGTCGAGGCGGGCCACTCGGCGGAAAGGGTGTCTATCTGGCGAACATGCGGCACAATGCCCCATGTCGTGCGCAGGGCACGGACCTCCGCCTCGCCCCGCCCCAGGGCGCCGGCAATCTGTGCATCGTTGAATCCGCAGCGCTTGGCTTCGAAAAGGAGTTCCTTGAAGACCTCCTGGTCAAGCGTGGCACCGCCTGAGGGAAGCTGCTTGAGGTGGTCGTACAGCTCGGCTATGCGCAGGATCTTGTACAGGAAGAAGGGGTCTATCCTGCTCACCTCGTGCACCTCCTCCACGGTGGCGCCCTTTCGGAGCGCGGCCACAAGATAGAACAGGCGGTCGGGGGTGGGGACGGCGCACTCTGCCAGGAGCGCCTTTTTCGAAAGTTTGCGTCCGAGGGCGCAGATGATGCCCTTCTTGCCCACGTCGAGCATGCGCACGGCCTTTTGGAGCGCCTCCTCAAACGAGGTGCCGATGGCCATGACCTCTCCCACGCTCTTCATCTGGGAACCAAGCTCGGTGGGAACGGTGGAAAACTTCTGGAGGTCCCAGCGGGGCATCTTGACGGTGATGTAGTCGATGGCCGGCTCGAAGCAGGCGGTCGTCTCCTTCGTGACGCCGTTGACAAGCTCCACGAGCGAGTAGCCTACGGAAATCTTCGCGGCGATGTAGGCAAGGGGATAGCCCGTCGCCTTGGAGGCGAGGGCAGATGAGCGGGAAAGACGGGGATTGATCTCGATGACCCGGTACTCCGTCGACGAGGTGTCAAGCGCATACTGGATGTTGCATTCGCCCACGATGCCCGCATGGCGCACGGCGCGTATGGACACGCTGCGCAGCATCTGGTACTCCTCGTCGGTGAGCGTCTGGGAGGGGCATACGACAATGGAGTCCCCCGTGTGCACCCCCATGGGATCGAAGTTTTCCATGTTGCAGATGCAGATGCAGTTGTCATCCGCATCACGGACCACCTCGTACTCTATCTCCTTCCAGCCGCCCACATACTCCTCTATGAGCACCTGGTGGATGATGCTTTGGGAGAGGCCCTTGGTGGCGATACGTTCAAGGTCATGCTCGTTGCGGGCAAAGCCCGAACCCTTGCCGCCCAGCGTAAAGGCGGGGCGCACCATAACGGGATAGCCAAGAGCCTCCGCGGCCGTCTTCGCGGCAGAGAGCGTGGTAACGGTAAAGCTCTTTAGTGTCTTGACGCCCGCTTCTGCCATGGTCTGCTTGAACAGCTCACGGTCCTCAGTCTTGAGGATGGCGTCCACCTGGGTACCGAGAACCCTGATGCCATACTGGGAAAACACCCCCTCGTCGCGAAGCGACAGGCCCACGTTGAGCGCGGTCTGGCCGCCAAAGCCCAAGAGAACGCTGTCGGGGCGCTCGGCCTTGATGACCTCCTCGATGTAGTCCCTCGTGAGCGGAAGCAGGTAGACGCGGTCGGCGAGGCGGGGGTCGGTCTGGATGGTGGCGACGTTGGGATTGATAAGGACGGTCTCGATGCCCTCCTCCTTGAGGGCCTTGAGCGCCTGGCTGCCCGAATAGTCGAACTCGCCCGCCTGGCCTATGCGCACGGCTCCAGAGCCGAGGACGAGCGTCTTTTTGATGGTGGGGTCGCACGGCATTCCATCAACCCTCCATCATGCCGACAAAGCGGTCAAAGAGATAATCGGTATCCCGGGGCCCCGGCCGGGCCTCGGGGTGGAACTGCACGGCGCACACCTGCTCCGTGCGGGAGATGACGCCCTCGCAGCTGTGGTCGTTGGCGTTGGAGAACCAGAGGTCGAGGCCCGTGCCCTCAAGCGACGCGGGATCGACGACATAACCGTGATTCTGGCTCGTGATGTAGCAGCGCTTCGTGCCGACCTCCACGCAGGGCTGGTTCTGCGAGCGGTGCCCGTAGCGGAGCTTGTACGTCTTCCCACCAAGGGCGAGGGACACGAGCTGATTGCCCATGCAGATGCCAAAGGTGGGGATCCCGGCCGAGACGCACCCGGCGATGGTGTCCTGGACGGTGTCAACCTTGTCGGGATTGCCGGGGCCGTTGCTGATAAGCACTCCATCCGGGTTAAGGGCCTCGACGGCGTCAAGGGGCGTGTTGTAACGCACCTGCACCACGTGGATGTTGCGGCGCAAAAGCGACCGGATGATGCCGTACTTCGTCCCGCAGTCCAGGAGCACGACGGTCTTGGCACCGCCTTTGTTATACTCGATGGTGACGGGCGTGCTCATCTCTGACACGAGATTGCCGTCGGTGGGGTCCCGCATCCGCTGTGCCCGCGCCCGCAGGCGGTCGAGATCGGGAAGGTCGCCTGCCTCATA
This sequence comes from Candidatus Methanofastidiosia archaeon, assembly GCA_020854925.1. Taxonomy (GTDB): domain Archaea; phylum Methanobacteriota_B; class Thermococci; order Methanofastidiosales; family NM3; genus JAHKLV01. The sequence goes on from JAHKLV010000044.1 coordinate 4,556, forward strand.
TACGTGCAGGACGGAGGGCATGACGCCATGCTCACGCAGGCGCTTGGTGAGGGCACGGGTGTCGATGCCAGCGATGCCGGGCACACCCTCATCGGACAGCCAGTGCGAAAGGGTGCGCTCGCATGCCCAGTGATGGGGACGCTCGCATATCTCGTGCGCGATGATGCCGCGTGTGCGGATGGCATCGGACTCAAATGCAGCGGGGAGCCCGGACTCCCCCGACAGAAAACGGGCGACGCCGTAGTTGCCGATAAGCGGGTAGGTGAAGGTAAGGAACTGGTGGTGGTACGACGGGTCGGTCATGGACTCGGTATAGCCGGCCATGCCGGTGCAGAAGACGGCCTCGCCCTCGGAGGTGCCAAGAGGACCGTACCCCTTTCCCTCGTAAACCGTCCCGTCCTGGAGAACAAGTGCTGCTTTCTTACTCGTTGATTCGAACATGGATAACCCTGGCCCTTTCGTCTGTCCTTGCGGTTGGTGATGTGCACGAGACAGGCAATATATATGTATCGTCACGTACGCGACAAATGCCGGCACAAAGTGTCGGCATGTTGACGCCCTGTTGGCCCCATGGCCCGCAGGCGGCACCGGTTTCTAGATAGGAAGACCGTACCCTTTATAAAGATGTCGTTGGCCGCACCCTCGCCTAGTAGCGCCTGAATCTGAATCCCAGCACCTCCACGTCCTCCTCCTTGTCAAGGCGCTTGTCGTAGTTCTTGCGGAGCTGAACCATGTTGAGATGGTCAAATCCGCACCCCTGGTAGAAGGCAAGCGCCTCCACATTGCGGATCGCAACATCCACGAAAAGCGCCGTGGTTCCGTCCCCCTTCAGCATGGCGTCGAGCAAACCCATGGCTTCCGAACCAATGCCTTTGCCGCGATGGTGCTCGGAGACGTACAGGTCCTCAAGCCATGCGGCGTCGTGGCCTCCTTTCCGCAGGCGCACAAACCCTACAGGCGTCTGTTCATCGAGAATGAGGTATACGGTCGTCTCAGGGTCCCACCCGTCAAGCGTCTGGGCGGCGGTGGCGCCGTCTTCCCAATACTCTTCTGGCGCACTGTTCAGGGCGCGGTGGTAGTTGAAATGCTTGACCATCATGTCGAGGAGCACGGGGCGGTCATTCCCCGTATACGGTCTGAGTGAGCGTGTCATGTCAATCACGGTAGGAAAAGGTCTCATAGTAGATGCGGCTGGCGGGAACGCCGAGGGCGATGAACTGATGCGAAAGCTCGTACATCATGGCATCGGGGCCGCAGAGCATGACGTCGGCGCGGTCGAGGGAGAAGGGGGCGAGTGCCGCCACGCCCTGGGCGGTGAGACGACCGTCGCTGCGCGATTCCCAGAGACGGTATGTGAGCCCCTCACGATTACGCGTGGCAAGCTCGCCATCTAGGAACGCCTCCTTCCGGTCGCGCACGCTCCATACGAGAAGCACACCCCTGGCCGTGCCGCTCGTGACGGCGTCTTCCCACAGCGAGCGAAACGGTGTAATGCCGATGCCGCCTGCTATCCAGATGTGGGGTCGGTCAGACCCCACGTAGTGGCGATGCATGCCACCATAGGGGCCGTAGAGCACCACGGGATCACCCTCCTGTGCCAGGTTCAGCTCTGCGGTGTAGTCGCCTGACCGCTTCGCGGCGAGGGAGAGTGA
>JAHKLV010000075.1 GCA_020854925.1 Candidatus Methanofastidiosia archaeon
CAGTACCGTCAGTGCGCCATCTTTTACAAGGCAAACGAGGAGTACGGGAGCCGAATTGCCAACGCGCTAGGACTCGATAAGGACCGGGTCCGCTCGCTCGCGGCGATGTCAAACGACGAGCGGTGGGCTGCCACTGAGAAGTGATAGTGCCGAGGGGTTCTGTCTTTAAGGGGCTGTCAACGACAGCCCACTCTTTTCTACCTCTTTTCAGGCAAAGTCCGTTGCCGCAGTAGCGTCTTCCTTCGAAGGCCGACACGATAATGAGATTACACGACGTGCATGCTACGCCCAAGAAAAGGAGCCCCGGGGGGGCTTTGAACCCCCGACCTACTGATTACAAGTCAGTCGCTCTACCAAGCTGAGCCACCGAGGCATGGAGAAAAGGGAGGAAAGCAGGCCTACTGCTTCTGCTTCCACTCGGTGTAACCGCACTTGCCGCAGGCAAGGCGCTCGCCGTGGTCGGCCATAAAGGTTCCCGGGCCGCAGCGGGGACAAATCTTGAGAATGCGCTCAAACGTTTCCCCTTCGATCTTGTACAGGTCGCATGCCCGTGTCTTTGACGACTTTTGTGCCTTTGCCGAGGCAGATGGCTTCTTGGCTCCGGACGACCCGCCCTTCTTCTTAGCTGCCATTACTCCTCAACTCCTTCGGTAATGAGGCCGTTTTTCTTAAGAACATACGTGCGCTCGGTCCTCTGCATCTGTTCCTTATCAGCGTAGACGCGTACCTCGGCATGCGATGAGGAGCTGCCGTAGACGGCCTTGACGCCCTGGACCACGAACTTGTCATTGTCAAGGTCCTTGAGCGCGGCTATCTTTGAACGCATCTCCGCAAGCTTTGGCGTTCCCTGCGCATGGATGATCTTTATCGTATATTCCGTTCGGTCAAGCAACGGATTCGCTTTCTCATTGATGAACTCTATATCCATTTATCTCCCTCCATTTTCTCAATGATGGATGAAATCTCATTCTTCTTCTCATCTGTGACATGTACGACAACAATTCCCTCATCAGGCTGACCATATACCACAATCGAACCTAAAGGAGCATACAATATCGCGGGCAATGTTGCCAAATCTTCCTCTCCGTCTATAAAAATCTTTCTGTTTTTGAAATCGCAGTCGCGAATGGCATCCCAGAGCTCCTTCGTGATGGTACCGGCAGGATTGGCGATGACAAGGTCGGCGCCAGCCCTCTGTTTTCCGGCAGATGCAAGCGCACGTCGCTTGGTCTTTCCGTCCAGAAGGGAAAGGGCGGGGGCAATCCCCGCCAGCTCCAACTGTTCGGTGACCACATCACCGACGGCGATGACAGGAACGTCACCAAACGACACGGCAAGCAACCGGTACGGCGCCGGGATCTCCCCTTGGATGAGGATACCCAGCGGGCGCCGTACGAGCAGCTCGACCTCGGGGGTGAGGAGCAGCATGCCTATGACCGCACCGTGAGCGCGTATTTCCCGACCGATGTGTAGCCGGTCTTTTTCGCGATAACGGAGTTAGTAGGGTCTATGATGATGAGCAGTCCCCCCCAATCGGACGTGCCAGACTCCTTCTTGCAGTAGTAGCAGTCCTTGTCGGCCATGACGCGCCGGCACTCCTTGCATGCGTACTTCATTTGCCTATGCCTCCCCCTGTTGTTTCTCCTCTTGTATCCACTCGAGCTTGCCAAGGCCGGACTGGCGCATGGTAAGCCCTATCTTGGTCACATCGGACTTCGAGCTCAGGGTGATGATACGCGCCATGCACAGGTCCTTTTCCTTAAGGATGTGCTTGGACTCCTTGCCGGTGAGCGTCCTGTTCTTTTTGTCGAAGTTGATGAAGTCGTTTGTAATCTGGGACACATGAACGAGGCCGTCCATGGGCCCGAGGCGCATGAAGGCGCCAAACTCCAGGATCTCGACAATCTCACCCTGAACGATCTCGAATATCTTCGGCGTGTAGATAAGCATCTCGAAGTCGACATCGTGGTAGGCTGCCCCGTCGCCGGGGATGACCCGCCCCACGTTTACCTTCCTGACGCTCTTCACGACGAGGAGATAGCCGATGTCGGCATCCCACTTGCATTCATACTTGTTGCGAAGGATGCCAAGGACCGTAACTGAAAGGTCCTTTCCGAATTCCTTGGGGGGAACGCGGACCGTGTCGTTTATGGTGATTATCCTGTACATTCCTTTCCATCCTCACTAGATGAATATCGGTGCAAACGTCAAGGCAACCAATGACATCACGTTGATGAGGATATTCATTGAGGGGCCAGAGGTATCCTTGAACGGGTCGCCAACCGTGTCACCGATGACGGCATTGGCGTGGATAGGCGTACCCTTACCTCCAAATGCGCCTGACTCTATATATTTTTTCGCATTGTCCCAGGCTCCGCCGGAGTTGGACATCATGATAGCGAGCATGAAGCCGGAGATGAGCGCGCCAAGGAGCATGCCACCAAGGGCGTTCGCACCAAGCGCGATGCCCACGACAAGCGGCGATGCAACGGTGATGATACCGGGGGCAAGCATCTTCTTGAGCGCGGACTTCGTGGAGATGTCGACGCAGCGCTCGTAATCGGGCTCGGCCGTTCCCTCCATGATGCCGGGGATTTCCCTGAACTGCCTGCGAACCTCCTCGACGATGTCGTACGCCGCCTCGCCCACTGCCTTCATGGAAAGCGATGAGAAGAGGTAGGGGAGCATGCCGCCGATGTAGAGACCGATGATGACCACCGGCTCGGTGAGGTTGATGACGGAAAGTCCCACCACCTTCGTGTACGAGGTCGTGAGCATGAGGGCCGATAGCGAAGCTGCACAGATGGCGAATCCCTTGCCCATGGCTGCAGTGGTGTTGCCGGCGGAGTCAAGGGCGTCGGTACGCTTGCGCACTTCAGGCGGGAGGGCGCACATCTCGGCGATGCCGCCCGCGTTGTCGGCCACCGGGCCGTAGGCGTCAACGGCAAGGGTCATGCCGATGATGGAAAGCATGCCGACGGCGGCCATGGCGATGCCGAACAGGTCGGAAAGCGAGTAGGTGATGTAGATGGCCGACGCAACGACAAGGGCGGTGAGCGCCGTTGACTGCAAGCCAACGGAGAGGCCGGAAATGATGGTCGTGGCGGCACCCGTC
>JAHKLV010000238.1 GCA_020854925.1 Candidatus Methanofastidiosia archaeon
CCGCCCTGGCCGCCGAAGTTGGTGATGATTTCTGCCATTTCCTCTGGCTCCGAGGTGGGGATATCCACGATGGTGCCGTCCGGCTTGATGAACATGAGCAGGTAGTCAGCGTCAAAGTATCCCTCGAGATCCGACGGTTGCAGCCACTGTTCGAAGGTGTCGCAGGAATCCTCGAAGAACGTTGTCGTGGCGTCGGATACGACAATGTTGTCTATATACCAGCCTGGGTATGCTGTAACCCAGTCAGTCACATAGTAGAATCGGAGGAGGATGTCCATGCCGTCGTATGTTGAAAGGTCGAACACTTCCGTTGTCCAGCCACCGTTAGTGCTGGTAATCCCAGGGAGATTGTCAACTACAATGTTTATGGCTTGTGGTTGTACGAGGGTGGTCGTACGGCTATTTGCCAGGGAGGTCCATGTCTGTCCCCCGTCTGCCGACACCTGAATAAAGCCGAAGTCCCAGTAAGCTTCGATATCGTAGTAGGTATCAAAGGCAAGCGTAGCTCCAGATGAACCGGTAAGGTCGAGTGGGGTGTAGATGTAGTTGGAGAGCGCAAGGTCCGTTGCACCGCCCCAGAACGCCGTCCTTCCGTTCAGCGTGTCAATTTCCCAGAAATACGGCAACGCCAGTCTGTTTTCACCGTTGAACCACATACCTACCAGGTCTATGGGGAATCCCGGGCCGATCATAATGTAATCGGCTGCCCATGGTCCGAGGTTGTAGAATCCCGTTGCGTCCCCGTCGTAGCTGTACGTTTCCCCAAGGTCAGACCCATAGAACTGCTTTCCCGGGGCCATGTTCACGGAGAGGGGATTGACTAGCGAGGCAACGTCATACGAGGTGTATCCATACGGCCCGTCGTTAAAGGAGAGGAAGTAGTTGGCAAGGACCCAGTTCCTAAAGATTCCCCTAAACGTCGCTCCTACGAATCCTCTGTTAAAGAGGCCATCCATGATGCCTGCAATACCCTGCTCCTGGCTGGCACATACTGCCGCGATGGTGTCGCTCCCGCCATAATGATCGTTTAGATACATCATGAAGAGGTACACTTGTCCGTAGTCCGCAAGGACATTCAGGCCGCCCTGGTCCTCCCAGATGGTGAGCGAGTTGTCCGGGGTGTACATGAATCTGTTGACGCTGCTTCCCTGGAAGCCGTAGCCGCAGAGCGTCTCGGCATACATCGAGCAGCCCTCGTTTACCCAGTCCTCCTCGAGCGGGTCGACATCGTGGTGGATGAGGTGCTGGTACTCGTGGGCAACGGTTCCTTCGTACACCTGGCTTGTGCCGGGTCCCACCCTGTTCAACCAATCGTATGCGTCGATGCTGATGATGTTGCGGTCAAAATAATCGATGAAGGAGGGTGAAAAGAAGCCAGCAACATAATAGTGGTAAGTTGGGAAGTAATAGTTGTCATCAACGATGTTAGAGACGAGTATGACGTCCCTCCCCTTTGAATCGTCAAAATAGTCATCTGCAAAGGTATAGATAGGATCTTCGTTTTCATCTCTAATGGTGTATCCATTAAAAAAAGCATTACTCCCATCCCGCGCGTCAGGGGCTCCAAAGTAGGTGATGTCCGTAGGCCTTATGTTGGTGGTGAATTCATCAAGGATGTATTCCGCTTGAGCCGTAGTGACAGTGGGTATCGGCCGCGTGTCTCCAGGAAGCCAGCCAAGATAGTTTTGCACCCACACCTGGGCGGTGTCATTTGAAGCCATACAGGTGAAATAATCAAAGAAGTAGTACCCAAAATAGCTGTCAAGTACTAGCCAGATGGCCACATCCCCCACGTCCCAGTCAACACCAGGTGCCGAACCCATGTCAGGCATCACGGGCACCGTCCCCGTGAAGGGAATCTTTCCATCCCGTATCTCTGCCCCAATATCGATGGGAAGAGGGTCAGTATTTTTTTCTTCAGATACCGCCGCCACCGGATAGAGCATGGCGAGTAGTCCTAGTATGATAAGTAGGCATGCAATCTTTTTCATAGTCTCCCCCCGGAAGATACACTAGTACCATCATTCTCGTATATAAAATTTATGAGGAATAAAAGAGAAGGGGATTATTCCCCTTTTTCAAGATACACCGTCTGCGTCGGGAACGCAAAGTCGATGCCGGCCGCATTGAGCGCCTCGTAGATGGCTTGGGTGGCCTTCCGCTCGACGCCCCATTTCTCCCCGTAGGTCGGGACCCAGAAGAGCGCCCGGAACGTGAGGGAATAGTCGGCAAGCTCAAGGAACTCCACCGTCGGCGCCGGGTCCTCAAGTATGCCCGAAACGGTCATCACCGCGTCAAGGGCCACTTGTTTCGTCTTTCCGATGTCGCTTCCGTACACGACGCCGAAGGGCACCTGCCCGCGCTCATGGAAGAGGGGCTGGGCGTAGTTGACAAGCTTCGACGTCGCCATCTTCCCGTTGGGGATGATGATGATGTTGTTGTCGTACGTCCGTATCCGCGTTGAACGGAGCGTTATCTCGTGTACGTCGCCCACCTCTCCGCTGTCAAGCTTGAGCTTGTCGCCCACCTTGTACGTCCGGTCGGCGATGAGCGACACGCCGGAGACGAGGTCCTTGAGGCTGTCCTGCAGCGCGAGGCCCACGGCGAGGCCGGCGATGCCGAGCCCGGCCAGAAACGGCGTCACCTCGATGCCCCAGACACCAAGGATGGCGATGAGCGCCGAGATGGCAATAACGGCATTGGCAAGCTTTTGCAGCAGCGGGAGGATGGTGTCGCCGTACTGTGAGTTGGTCTTTGCCACCCACTGCGTGCCCCACCTGATGAGCACGAGTCCCACCGTCTTGATGAGCACGTAGGCAAAGAGCACGAGGAGGGCAGACGAGAGGATGTCCGTTGCCACCGACACCAGCGTTCCTTGCGCTTCAAGCGCCATGAACACGGCCTTGAGCCCGACGATGACAACAAACGCCATCACCGGGCGCCGCGTGGCGGCGATGAGGCGGTCGTCCACGTCGGTCTTTGTCCTGGCGCACATTCGCGTGAGGACCGAAGAGTAGAGATACGACACTACTAGGGCAAGGAGCACGAATCCCACAATGAGTGCGAGGGCAAAGACGGCGTCGTTGCCAAAGGCGTCGCGCATGCCACTGAATATTTCCTGGAAGGGTTGGTCAATGTCGATGCTCATGGGTCCCCTTTTGTATCCGGCCCTTATAATGATTCGGGAGGGATTCAGAGCGCCAGGTAGAGCGCCATGGAAGTTGCGGCGCCGGCAACGGTGCACAGGAAGTTCGTGTGATTGTTGCCGAACCACGCCTTGCTTGTCTCGAGCGTCGCCCCGAGGTACGAGTCAACGGTGGCACCCACAAAGCCCCCCACGCCGGTGACGAGAAGCAAATTCCACCACGGAAGCGATTCCTGCGTCATGCCTCCTGCAAGCGCCACAAGGCCCAAAAAGATGCAGATGACGACCTCTGCGGACTTGCCGAGGACCGACACCGCACCTTCTGTCCCCGTGGGGACGCGCTTGAGGGTGGTGATGAGGTAGGGGTCAGACTTGGAGAGGCGGCCAATCTCGCCGCCGGCCGTGTCGGCGGTGGCTGAAGCGGCAGCCCCCATGTAGCCGGCGAGGAAGACGGCGGACCCGTAGTGCCACCATCCCATGATCATGAAGAGCGCAAGCAGGCCGTTGCCGAAGACGTTCTTGTACCCGCGGGCACCGCCCTTGGCCTCGGCCACCCCCTTCTTTTTCTTCTTGTCGTAGTGGAACTTCGTGGTCGCCCCGGAAAGGACGAAGAACATGAAGATGACAAAAAACGCACCCCACCCCCCGAAGAGGATGACCCCGATGCCCATGACGTAGCCGGACAAGAGGCCGGACAGGCTCACCACGTGTATGCGGTACGAGGGAAGGCCGATGAGCGAGCATACCACGAACGCTACCGCGACCTGGGCGAGGAGATTCGCATCAACCATAGTATCTTCTTAACCTTTAAAAAACCGTATAAATACCTTTCCTTCGTCAAATGATTTTCATGATTACGGTCAATATGCGCTCATATTTCATGTATGAGCGAAATAAGGGAAAATTAGAGAGTTTACTTCAAAATTAGTATTTCGTCTATTGTCTACTTCTTCGTTGATAGACGTGAGTAGTTTCTCATATTTTAGAAAGATTTTTATA
>JAHKLV010000147.1 GCA_020854925.1 Candidatus Methanofastidiosia archaeon
AAGTCGGGCACGGTGGAGATTGCCAAGGAATGCAAGCTCCATGGGCCAGAAAAGCTCAAAATCCTTGAGCTCCTTAACGAAAAGGACTATTATGTCGGAAAGGGCGACATCATCAAGGCTACAGGGATTGACGAGTACGATGCTAAACTCATTGCCGACGAGATGGAGTATTGCGGGCTCGCGAAGCGTGTGGAAGGCAGATACCCTGCCTTCACATTGAAAATAACCGACGAAGGCAAGGAGTACCTTACGGCTGCAAAGAAGTAGGGCGACCATCGCCCTCTCTTTTTTTCTCTTTAACGTACCATCCGGGACATGTTTTTATATCTTTATACCTTAGGGATGGTGAGGTGGGAACAATAGTGCACGAACTTTCATACACGGCATTGCGTAATACATGCGATGCTTCGTTTTTGGATTGCGATACTACCGAGGACCTCACGCCCCATGCCGGTATTATCGGGCAGGAGCGTGCCGTGAAGGTCCTTGAGTTCGGTCTGGAGATGCGTGGCAAGGGGTTTAACATCTACGTGTCGGGCAATCCGGGGACCGGGCGCATGACCGCTGTCAAGGAGTATCTCGAAAAAGCGTCAAGCTCCGAACCGGTCCCCTCCGACTGGTGCTATGTCAACAATTTCAAGAATCAGTACGAGCCTCGCGCGATACGGCTTCCCCCCGGCATGGGCACCATCCTCAAGAAGCAGATGGCTGAGTTTATCACGGAGGCGAGGCGCGTGCTTCCCGAGGCGTTCGAGAGCGAGGAATACGCGGCGCGCCGTGACAACGCCGTCAAGGCAACAGAGTCGGAACGCAAGCGCCTCTTCGAGGAGATAAGTGTCAGGGCGCAGAAGGAGGGATTCATCCTTCAGGGGTCGCCTCAGGGGCTTCTCGTCATCCCCATGGCCGATGGCAAGCCGCTCAGCGAGCAGGAATTCCTCGCCCTCTCTGCACAGGAGCGGGAGGATATCCAGAAAAAGCGTGAGCAGGTGACCGAAGAGCTCCGCAGCGCCATGCGAAAGCTTCGGTCCATCGATGGAAAGATTACCGACGACCTCAAGCAGCTCAACAAGGACATCGCCCTCTTCACCATGGGACACCTGGTGAACGACCTCAAGGAGCACTTTTCCGATTTTGCCGATGTGGTGGAGCACATAGACGCCGTCCAGAACGACATTGTCGAGAACATAGCACAGTTCATCACCGGTTACCGCCCCCAACCCGGCATGCCGCAGATGCCGTGGATGGAGGAGGTCTACTACCGTCGTTACGAGGTGACCGTGGTGGTGGACAATGCGGAGACCGACGGCGCCCCCGTTATCGTAGAGCTTAATCCCACATACCAGAACGTTTTTGGAAAGCTAGAGAAGGAGGCTCAGTTCGGTGTCCTTTCCACTGACTTCACCATGATTGTCGGCGGTGCGATTCACCGCGCCAACGGCGGGTACCTCGTGCTGCCGGTGGAGGAGATGCTCCGCAACGGCATCTCATGGGAGGCGCTCAAGATGGCTCTCAAGCAGGGGACCGCCACCATTGAGGAACCGGCCGAGCGATTCGGCTACATCTCCACGAGGGGCATGAAACCGCAACCCATCCCCCTCTCCATCAAGGTGGTGCTCATCGGCACGCCTCAGCTTTATCAGGCCCTCATGGGCGGGGACCCGGACTTTTCCGAACTCTTCAAGGTGAAGGCGGATTTTGACGCCTCCATGGATCGCAACGGGCAGAACATGCATGACTACGCGGTCTTTGTCTGCGGATTCTGCAAGAAGGAAGGGCTTCTCCACCTGGAGACGGGGGCGGTATGTTCGCTTATCGAGTACGGGTCGCGCCTTGCCCAGCACCAGGAGAAGCTCTCCACGCACTTTGCGCTTATTGCCGACATCATCCGGGAGGCAGACTTTTACGCCCGCAAGGACGGGGCTGGCGCCATCCGCTCCGGACATGTCATGAAGGCCATCGAGCAGAAGATCTACCGCTCAAACCTTATCGAGGAAAAGATACAGGAGATGTTCGATCGCGGGGTTATCCTTCTTGACACATCGGGAGAGGAGGTGGGGCAGGTGAACGGTCTTTCCGTCCTTTCTACGGGCGACTACGCCTTCGGACGCCCCTCCCGTGTCACGGTCAGTACGGGCATAGGAAAGGGAGGCGTCATGGACATCGAGCGCGAGGCGCAGATGGGCGGGCCGACCCATACGAAGGGGGTCATGATCCTTGGGGGGTACCTCCTTGAGAAGTATGCGAAGGACAAGCCCCTTGGCCTATCGGCGCGCCTTGTCTTTGAGCAAAGCTACAGCGGCGTCGACGGCGACAGCGCATCGAGCACCGAGCTCTATGCCATCCTTTCGTCCCTTTCCGGCGTGCCTATTCGGCAGGACCTCGCCGTGACGGGTTCGGTGAATCAGAAGGGGGAGGTGCAACCCATCGGGGGCGCCAACGAGAAGATAGAGGGATATTTCGCCGTATGCAAGGCAAAGGGCCTAACCGGGCGGCAGGGCGTCATGATACCTGCCTCCAACGTGCAGAATCTCATGCTCAAGGATGAGGTTGTAGAGGCGGTACGAGACGGACACTTCCACCTGTATCCCATAACAACCATCGACGAGGGCATCGAAGTGCTCACCGGCGTTCCCGCCGGCGATAAGCAGCCCGACGGCACCTACCCTGAAGGGACTGTACATTCGCGTGTGGACCTGCGCCTACGGGAGATGGCCGCCGGGCTCAAGGCCTTTGGCGGACACCACGAGGGGCTCTAGCCCCTTATTTTTTTCCCAAAGGTGATACGTCTACTCGATGCGCTTGAACGAGGCCGTTGCCAGGAGCACGAAGGCCACCGCAAGCCCGCCGATGAGCATGATGTCGTCATACGCCGTCACTGTTTTGCCAAGGACCGAAAAGTCCAGGCCGAACGCCTGCCGGAGCTGTGGGCTCATGCTCCCCACGTCGAGGACTATCTTCTTGAAGAGGTCGACGCCATAGG
>JAHKLV010000047.1 GCA_020854925.1 Candidatus Methanofastidiosia archaeon
ATGAGCGCCTTGGTCTCTGGGGTGATGTCGGCAAAGTACGTGGGCGAGCCGATGATGATGCCGTCGGCACGCTTCATGAGCTGTATGTACTCGTTTATCTTGTCCGTTTCCAACTTGCAGCGCTCGTTACGCATCTCCCTGCAGCGCATGCACGCCGTGCAGCCGTGGATGTCCCTGCCGCCGATGTGGACAATCTCTGTTTCAATGCCTTCCGCCTCGAGGACCGAGAGGACCTTCCTGATGAGGCGGTCGGTGTTTCCTTCCCACCGTGGGCTTCCGTTGAATGCGACGACCTTCATGCATTTCCTGTGGCCTGGGTAGTTTATATGATTTACGTCAGCGGGAGTGTGAAGGCAGGCCGTCTTTGCTCAAAGGGATGATACGGGGGGGTAAGGCCTTTTTAGCATCTTCTTTCATAATAAGCCAATAATTTTATATTATTTAAGAATACTTTTTTCCTGATGGGACAGTGGATACGCATTACGGTGGTCACCGAGCACGGCAGGCCCTCCCCCCTTTTCACGCGGGCGGCAGGCCGTGCCCACACCTGGGAGGTGACATGCATGCATCCCGATGTTCCCCAGCGCTCGCTAGACGGCGATGTGGCGTACGCTGATACGCCGCGAGGTCTGGAGCGGATACGTTCTGAGTATCGGGCACCTGATGCGACGCACCCGTGTGTCCTCGTCACGGATGATGAGGGTGGCGAAGCTCCCCCCTGGTGCCATCTGCTTCCCAGGCAAGACGCTACGCCTGACGTGGTGTACCACCTCATTACGAGCCTTCATACCACGTTCACGCACCATCTACCCACCGAACAGGCGTGGACACTCCTTGACACCATCAGGACCCAGGTCTGGTCCTTTGACCTGGCTACCCGCATATACGTACATATGAATGCCGCCCGGCGCGCCTTTCTCGGCATCACGGGCCCGGGGCCCGTCCCCATGGATCAGGTGCTCGCCCAAGACGATGCCACCTGCTGCCTTGCCTCGTATGCCCGGGCGCTTGAGGCCGGTGCGCCCGTTTCATCCAAACAGTGGATGCGTAACGCCGATGGGGAGGAGCGCCTCCTCTACATACGCAAGTACCCGCTCCATCCGCACCGTCGCGACTCCTCGCTCCTTGTCTGCACCGCGGACGACATCACCGACAGGGAGCGCATCCTGCAGGAGCTGGAAGAGTCGCATGAGCGGTACCGCAGCCTCGTTGAGCACATGCCGGTGGCCGTGTGGGAGGAGGATTATTCTGCCACCAAGGCCGCACTGATGCGCCTTATCGCGGAAGAGGGAATCACCGATATCGAAGCATACCTCTCTACGCATCCCGACGTCGTGCGCATGCTCGTGGGGACGGTCCGTATCATCTCGCTCAACAGGGCTGGGCTCCGGATGTACGGGGCATCCACCTTCGCGGAATGCGTCTCTTCTCTTGCCACGGTCTTTTCCAGCAGCTCGTATGAGATGTTTGCCCGCGCGCTGTGTGCCATGGTCCGCGGTGAGGCGCAGGTGACAGGAGAAGACGTGAATTACACCCTTTCCGGGCGGCGCATGGACGTGCTTGTCACATGGACCGTGGTGCCCGGGCACGAGGACACGTATGACTTTGTTCTTGTCTCGAATCTCGACATCACCGACCGGGCGATGACCGAGCGCCTCCTCGCGAGCCAGAAGGAGGAGCTTTCCGCCTTTGCGCATACGCTCGCCCATGACATGCGTGGGCCGCTCTCATCCATCCGGGGCTATGCGGAACTTGCCCGTGAGGACATTGGCCCTTCACGCTCCCTTGAGCGCATCATCGAACGGATCGACGAGCTCGATTCCCTTGTCACGGTGACGCTCTCCTCTGCGCTGGCTGGCATGTCTTCCCGGCGCGGACGCTGCGATACGGCAACAGACATCATCGCATCCATCGTGCGTGATATGGTGCCGCCCGACATAGACGTCGAGGTGGGGAAGATTCCCCTGCTGCCCATGGATGAGACGACGTGCCGGCAGGTCTTTTTCAATCTCATACACAACGCGGTGGTGCATGCACACCCTACCACGGTATCCATTCACTACGAGCGCACCGCCCTGGGGCACGTGGTGCGTGTCTGCGACAACGGGAAGGGTATAGACCCCTCTCTTTTCGATATCATCTTCGAGCGGGGCTACACCACCCATCCAGAGGGACACGGCGTGGGCCTTCCCATTATCAGGCACCTCATCGAGGGGTGCGGAGGGACGATACAGGCGCGTTCCTCAAGCCAGGGCGGCGCATGCTTTGTGATGACGCTCCCCGCGGTGGAGTGACGTTGTTCAGATTGCATCGAATTCATGATCTATTGGCACAGCAAGCCACTGGTCTTCAACAATGGGGAACCGTGCTCTATTTCTTATTTTCTTTGTATCCTTTCCTCGTGTATCCTACCATAGTATACCGTGCCTCGTGCCCCTGGCTCTCAAAGCCAAGGTCGTAACAGGCCCCTCAGCAGGACATCGCCTTCATAAGATCGTGGAGGCATTTTCCAAAGCTTGCACCTTAGGTCGGATGCTGCATGTTACTTAACGCCACCCAACCGAGAAATGAATAGAAAAATCCATAACCATTACCCTCATACTATCCTTATGGAGGATGCAACCATCGTATGCCTGACACCCGATACGCTTTCCTCGTACGGGGTGTGCGGCTACAAGGACGCGGCAAAGCATGCCGAGCTGAGAAAAAAGATTGCATGGTACCGGCGCTATTACCCCCTGGGCGCCCGCATCTGTGCCCTTGTCCATGCCGAAGGCGGGTACCAAGGTATGATAGAGTATATTCCAGGGAAGTACGTGCATCGCCCCATCAATGCCGCATCGTACATGGCCATCCACTGCGTCTTTGTCGGATTCAAGAAGGAATACAAGGATAGAGGGTACGGCTCGCGCCTTATAGCGTCATGTATCCAGGAAGCACGGGAGGCGGGCATGTTGGGCGTAACCGTAGTAACACGCAAAGGGTCGTTCATGGCCGGAAGCGACATTTTCCTTAAAGCGGGGTTTTCTGTCGTCGACCGGGCGCCGCCCGACTTCGAGCTCTTGGCGTACCGTTTCGACACGGAAGCGCCAGACCCGTCTTTTCGTGCATGTGCCTTAGGTGGCTGCTCCGCATTCGAAAGCGGGCTTTTTATCCTCCGATCGCCACAATGCCCCTATACGGAGAAGAATGTCGTTGCCATCGTAGATTCGGCACGCGATTCTTTCGGCCTCAATGCGCAGGTGGTAGAACTCGAGGACCATCAAGCTGCACATGACGCCCCGTGCCCGTTTGGCACGTTCTGCATCATCCTCGATGGCACGATACTGAGTTACCACCCCATAAGCAAAACGAGATTTGAAAATATTATGAAAACAAAATTATAATGTTACCACCTCGTTCCATCTTACGTCCCCTGTACCGGATAGCGCATCCCCTAGGTGTCAGAATGCTCGCCCGTATACAGAAAGTACCCTGATATGCGGGGCAATTGGCCCACCTACGTACGGTCTCTGAACGCATGCAGCGTGCAGAGAAATGAAAGGCGCTCTGCGTATCTCTGCAGGAAGGTGGTGTGCTTCGGCCTTTATCCTCCTCTCTTATTCGTTCACAGTACCTACAACGTTCCATGTTCTTTGCTAAGAATACTGGTATATGGGTGTCGGCGCACCATCAAAAAGAGGGGGGCTAGAAATGAGTCTACAAAGCGCTCAATATGCGCTACGATAGCAACTTATTTATTAGATTATGTAAAACTCTAAGTTTGTTTATCTTGGTGGGTGTTTATTTGAAGATTGCATCTGTTTGTATTGCATTGGTTCTGCTCATTTCCCTCTGTTCCGTGTTGCCCCTTGCAGCAGCACCGTCGGAAGTATGGGTGGATGTTGGCGGTCCTGACAACGGTTACGACCAGTTTGACACGATACAGGAAGGAATCGATGCCGTCGATGCCGGCGGTACCGTGCACGTTGCGGCTGGCACGTACCTTCTTTCTGCTACCATTTCCATCACAAAAAATCTTTCGCTTCTCGGAGCTGGGGAAGCAAGCACGTTCATTGACGGGCAAGGTAGTGTGGTTGTTTTGAACACTCAGGGCCTTAACTCGACAACCGTCATCGATGGATTTACGATACAGAATGGTTCATCAGGCGCTGTTGGTGGCGGAATGTATAATTACCAATCCTCTCCAACGCTCATCAACTGCACCTTTTCAGCGAATACCGCAAGTTCTAATGGCGGCGGAATGTACAATTTTGAAAGATCTTCCCCAACGCTTACCAACTGCACCTTTTCGGCGAATACCGCGAGTAACAATGGCGGCGGGATGTACAACTACTTCTACTCATCACCCACAATCACCAACTGCACCTTTTCGGCGAATACCGCGAGTAACAATGGCGGCGGGATGTACAATGATTATATCTGTGTCCCACACATCTCTTATTGCGCTTTTAATGGTAATGATGCTCGAAATGGTGGGGGCATGTACAATGATGTTTCTTCACCATCGATCACGAACAGCACATTTTCAAGCAACATTGTCACCAACAACGGAGGGGGTATGCATTGCAACAGTAATTCCGCCCCGGTCGTTACCGATTGCCTGTTCTCAGAAAATGTTGCTGCAAATGGTGGCGGGGGAGCGTATGTCAATGACGCCACAACGCCTGCCCAGTTTACCGATTGTACGTTCGAAGACAATATAGCAAAATGGCACGGGGGCGGTGCGTATGTTGATATCGATGCCATAGCATCCTTTGTATCCTGCACCTTTGCTACGAACGAAGCGTA
>JAHKLV010000139.1 GCA_020854925.1 Candidatus Methanofastidiosia archaeon
CCCCGACGCCACGTTGCTATTCAGACCCGTACGAATACTGTTTATCCTGCGGTGCCTGCATCCTTACCTGTCCCGTACAGGCCATAGGCGAACAGGGAAAGGAGCATACGCCTTGCTCGGCGTATCTAGACAAGATTCTTGAAAGGACCGGTATGCGTTATGGATGCGGAAAGTGCCAGGTGGACGTGCCGTGCTCGACATCGCGCCCGTAGGAAGGGGGACGCGGGACGCATAAAAGCGGTTACTCCCGCGGTATGATGCGTGTATTAAAGCAAGCTCATCCGAGCTGTTCTATGGATACTCGAGTTGAGGATAAAGTAAAGGGGAAAAGACGTGCTCCTTACATCAAGAGGAACGGGTTGCAGCTTTCTATATCTGCCAGGCCATCCGAATAGAGTAAGAGGCAGTGCAGGTATCTGCTCATCTCATAATACACGTACCCTACCATAATGTCGTGGTATTCTAAAAGATACTCCTCCATGCTCTCGATGGCCCAGAGGAGCGCCTGTCTGGTCTCCGGTCCTTCGATGCCACTCGCGAGACGCCTCATTTCTCCTTCGTGTGCCATGTACCCTTCCGCGCCCATGTTGAGTACCCCGAAGGGGTAGGTCTTCCCATCAGGCCTGTCAAACGGCACCGTTTCCTTCTTTAGCCCCAGAAAACCACCCTCTGTCGGTTCGATGTGCTCGGAGAGTATCTGCATACGGTAGTATTTCTGCAGCATGCGCTCGTATGCTCGTATCGCCGCATCATACTCGATGAACGCCTGGTACAGTTCGTCCTGGTCCGGATTGCTCGACTGCACCAGGGCTTGAAGCGCCTCGAGAGCACTTTGCCATTCAGTCGATGCCATCTCGAATGCCGCACTCGTCTCCTCGATCCGCTCTTGCAGCTGGTATGCGTACATGGGAAAGGTATACATCGTGGTCGGCATCGTAGCGGGGGGTGCAGTCGTAGCCATGGGCTTGTTCTCACCGATACAACCACACAAAGTGATAATGAACAAGAAAACGGTCAGGGCAAGAACCCCATTCTTCCTATTTCTGTGGCATGTTCTATCCATGGAGTACACCGTATACATGCTTATTCGTATTTAAGGATACTATATACCCAAACAATGGGGATTGCAGTCGTGTATGAGCACATCGGAGTAAAGCTCCTGGCGGGCCAGAATTTGATTCAAATCGTAGTAAATATATCCCATACTCATATCATAATACCCAGGAAGGAATTCCTCCAGCGTAGTGCAATCATCGATAACTGAGTTGAGGGTATCTTGGCCAGCTATCCCATCCCGTATTTCCGACCGTATTCTGTCAATAATATGCATGTAGGATTCCCCCTTCATGTTAAGCTCCCCAAAGGTGTACATCTTTCCCTCGGGCCTGCTGAAGGGGATTGTCTCTTTTCTGAGTTCCAGCAGGTCGCCTTGGATAGGTGTGGTGTGTGCGAGCAGTATTTCTATACGAAGAGAGCCGTATAGCGCGTGCTCATATGCCTGTATCGCCATTTCATAGTCTTCAAATGCCCCGTAAATCGCAACGTAATCGGGATTTGGGTGCAGGAGCACTGCCTGGAGCGCCCCACAGCATTCTACCATTCTTGCAGACGCGGGTTCCATTGCTGTCTGATACTCTACCAATGCCGCCTGTGCCTCTGAAGCGCGTATCGGCGTGGTGTTCACGGTGGGTGGCACCGTGCTCGACCCTTCTGTGGGGGCGTAGTAGACATATGACCGTTCTGTCCCTTCGGGATCGTCACAGGTTATCACCAGCTTTTCGCATGTCTGGAGAAGATAATCGTACTTCATTCCTTCGCTGTCGGTACATAGCGAGATTTCAAAAGACATGGTTTCGCCTGGTTCAAGGCCCCAGAGACGGCAGGTGTATCGGTCGTTGAGTTCCAGCCGGGTGTTCTTCCACGCCCATGACTCGTTATTCGTGATACTCAGAAAACAGCCCTGGGTATAATCGACCGTTATGTCAAGATTACCATATGATTCAGGGACGACGTGCGTCTTTTCTCCAGAATTTGATACGCACCCCGTGAATATTGCATAAACAATGATAAATATACAGAATAATACCTTGATTTTCATATATAATTTAATATTATTCATAACGGAAAAATGTTATCCCTTACAGTAACGAGTATACACGTTAGCCATATATGCTGTATCGTATCTTCAGGTACTTTTTTCCGTCATCGCCGATGTACAAGGAAAGATACTCGATGTAGAAATCATCCTGCATTCGGGTGGAGAACGGTACCTTGAGCGTTTGCAGACCGTGCTCGTTGATGGAATAGACCACCTCGTTCTTTTCGATGTCTATGGCCATTACCTGCAGTGTTTTCCGCCCGAACATGGTATAGTCCCCCTCGGCTACCACTTTTTCTTTGGGAGCAGACCAGGTAGGAACGGGTGTCGTGGGAAATGCCGTCGTTGTTGATGGGGGCGTGGTCGGTGCCGTTGTCGTTGTAGGAGATAGTGTACCTTCGGTTCTCTCATACGTAATGCAGCCGCAGAATAGCATGGCAACAAGGATTACTGCAGGCACAACTAGGTGCCGACTCATGTGCATACTGCTTTTGCCACGATTTATTATCTTTGTCCCGATATCCACACCTGTTCGTGTGCAGTTCATTACAGTCAATCGCAGACAAATCATCCCCTCAAAAGAGAATATTCTTTTTTGGACACAGAGTCATATGCTCGCTCCAATGAAGCAACATCTCATCGGGCGCCAGAGCAGCGTCGAATGATCGCCTTCCCACATATGATGCATGTTTCATAATTCTCTCTCAAGCGATTAAGGGGTATAGGGGTGCCGGCCCATATTCGGAAACGGATGATATAGCCCTTATCTCCCTCTCCCCCTGTTTCAGGACCCCAACCTGCAGGGCAGACTGCCCTTGTATGGAAACGGTACCAGCCATCATCTACCGCCGCACGCATCATAGCTAGTGGCGTACTCGCATACCCCTTACTGGGAAAAAAGGTATACGTCAGGAGGAAGAAGGTCAAAAGGGGAGTGACCTGACTCGTGCCTTGTTGCGAGAAAGAAAACAGCAATAAAGAGATATAGAAAAAGAAATCGGCAGCCCTTAAGGACTGCCAATGCTCAAACTACGCGAGAAGCGACGCAAGCTGCTGCATGGCAGCTGCGGCCTTCGAAAGCTGGCCTGACGCGTAGATAGGGTTCGTGAGCTGCGCGGCGTTCGCGACATGCTCTTGTATCTGCGCTATGAGCGCGGCCATCTCATCAGTGGGCTCCTCGGGCAGCCTGCTTAAGAGCTCCTCCCACAGGGAAAGGACGGACTGGAGCTGCGTGCGGGCAAGGGGCTGGATGATGACGGGCGAAAAGGATGTGCCGACGTATTCATACGCGCCCATGTCGTAACCCAAACGCTGCGGTCGGGGCGTGCCGAGGATGTCGTCCATGACCCCGCCAAGCGACCCCCAGCTCACGAGATTCGTCCCCGTGTCGATACAGGGCGAGCCCGCGCCAAGCGAAAGGTTCGTCGGCGCGTTCACGAAGAGAGGGTCAGCGTCTATATTGCCTTCGCCGGGGAAGCCGCCGCCGATGTTACAGTACTCGAAGGTAGACGTATTGCCGTCTGTATTCAAGACGTCGTTCGGATTGTTTCCGCAGACGTTCCCCCAGAGGATGCAGTTGGTGAAAACGGCACTGGAGTTATTAGCGTTCTTCACGCCGCCGCCGTTTTCTCCATCGTAGTCGCCTTTATTGCTGTAATATGGTACGGTGTTTAGCGTAAAGGTACAGTTGGTAACAACGGGTGTAGCATAAGGGCCGCTAAACATCCCGCCGCCGCCAGCGCTTCTTATGATTTCTGCCTGGCCGTCAATGCCCCTGAAGTTATCGGATTCCCCTATGACCACGTTGGCGACAAAGACACAGTTGGTGACAACGGGCGCAGAATAGTCATGATTGTGCATACCTCCGCCACCTCGGATCGCCTCATTGCCCACAAAGACGCACTTAGAAACGAACGGCTCAGAATATTCCTCGTTGTACATGCCGCCACCACGATTACCCGCTTCGTTGTTTGTGAAAATGCAGTTTGATACGGAAAAGGTCACTATGTCTTCCGTTAGTATTTCCCCATCGTAATCGGTATCACCACCAAGTGAAGCGCTGGCATCACCTGAGTAATAGTTTACCATCCCGCCGCCCTCATTGCCAGCTTCGTTTCTGTCAAACGTGCAGCTTTCGACAGTCACATCAGAATCGTAGTTGTACATACCGCCGCCATTACTAAAAACGGCGTCGTTTCTTTCAAACGTGCAGCTTTCTACAACCACGTTGGAGTTGTCGTTGTACATGCCGCCGCCATGATAATTCGTATAGTTTTCCTCGAACGTGCAGTCGAGGACAGTGACGAAAGCAACTTCCTTATTATACATGCCGCCGCCGTAGTCGGCACCATTGTCCTCAAAGTGGCAGTCACGTACCACCACGGCGTACGAGGGGTATCCGCTGTTGCTATAGGTTCCACCATAGGAATAGTTTTCATTGTACATGCCGCCGCCGTAGTCAGCTTCGTTATTCTGGAACCTGCAGTTCGCCACTACGAGATTTGCATAGTTGCTGTATAGGCCGCCCCCGCAGGGATAAAATCTATAGTCTGAGGTGTCGCCCGTTCCCTCGCGGATGCCGAATCCCTCGATGGTGACGACGTTTGCGCCGGTGTTCACGACCTTGATGACGG
>JAHKLV010000144.1 GCA_020854925.1 Candidatus Methanofastidiosia archaeon
GCACTCAGCTTAATATTTTAAATTCATTGTGTACAATGAATAATATAACAAGATACAACGTTCAAATTGTTATATTGGTGCAGCCACCTATGCTATATCATGCACGCTTTTCTTGAGTATGCATGCGTATCTTTACCGCAGCCATGTCCCTTTGTGTGCTCCTCGTAGTGTGTGTACCGCTCCTCAGCGCAGGTCAAGGCATCGTCATCAATGAGATCATGTTCAACCCCTCCGCCGTCACCGATGCACGGGGGGAATGGATGGAGTTGTACAACCCCGGCGACACGGCCGTTTCATTGCGCGGATGGCAGGTATGTGACGAAGGAAAAGACCGCTTTGTCATCACAGCGGACCTTGTCATACCCCCCCGTGGCTACGTGGTCCTTGGACGAAACGGCGACCCCGACGCCAACGGAGGCGTCTTTCTCGATTATATCTACAAGGGCATGAATCTCGCCAACACGCATGACAGCATCATCCTGATGGACACCGAAGGCGGGCGTGTCGATGAAGTATCCTACGCACTGCCCCTGTTTCCCATGCCGGTGGGGTGTTCCATCGAGCTTGTTCATCCGTCCCTCGATAATGCAGACGGCACGAACTGGGCGGTCGCCCAGCACCTCTTTGGGGCCGGCGACCGGGGTAGCCCCGGCACACGCAACAGCTCCTACGAGGAACAGGTGCAGACGGCGCCTTTCCCGTTCCATCCTGCTCTGATCGTGTTCCAGCGAAACAATGAGGAAGCGCTTCGGGCGTACCGCGAGCGACTCGACGCCTGCGCCCGATTCATGAACCACTCCGTCGCAGGCGATTCGTGTCCGCAGGAATACGTCGAGGCGGTGGCACTGGCATCATCGCTGTTCCAGGAGGCGGCATACCTCTCCGTAGGGGAAACGGTCCTTGCCGCCAGGCCGTACCTAGTACGGCTTGACACGGCACTTAGCGCATGCGAGGCATACGGAGATATGCTGCCCCATACGGAGGGGCCGGGCAAGACACACCGGGTCCTTTTCTGTGACAACAGGGGCCAGTACTACCACGTGGGCAAGGCGGGCTTGCTGTCTTCCCTCCTCAGGAACATGGGATACGACGTAGCAACTCTCGACAGGGGCCTCATTGACGACCGGGCGCTCTCAGGCGTGGCCCTTGCCATTCTCACGAATCCATCCTATCTTTTCGAGCAGTCGGAAATTGACGCGCTTGACACATATCTTGCCTCTGGCGGACGCCTTCTCGTCACAGGCCAGTATTATCAGCATATCCTTGCCGATGAGCTGAATCGTATCACGGGCCCACACGGCATCTTGTTCACACACACGGAGGTGCTCGATGATGAGCAGAACACGGGGAGGGCCTACTATCCCCTTATCACGGCCTTGGATAGGAAGGTATTTCCTGATGCGGTGACAGAGGTGCATTTCGCGAGCGGATGCGCCCTCGTACTCGAAGGCGCAGTACCCCTTCTCTCTTGTTCCCCTTCATCGTATGTCATCGATGCACAGGGTATTCGGTGCGAAGGCAGCGACGTGCCATGTGTTGCAGCCATCTCATCCGACGGGTGTGTGCTTGCTATCTCCTCATCAACGGTGGTAACGACCTCCCTCTTTCGGGGGGACAACATGCAGGCGCTGCACGTGATGCTGTGTCTTCTTTTAGGGGACACATAGCGCCCCGAAACACACCGAAACATTTATATATGCATTTTAGAGAATGATAGTAGCTGTTTTTGGCATCCTTCAAAGACGATTCTTGTCTTAAATGTACAATTGCGCGTAATCCTTCTTTGATGTGGGATATACGAGCACATGGCGACAGGGTGGTCTCATCCCATGGGTTTTATGGAAGTCGAAACAGCATAATAACACTTATCGTTATCTGATGTAATAGAGAGCATGGCACTCCTTGGATTTTGATAACTGGACAGTAAGGCAGACTTTGGTGATTGTATTGTCGTCTGAGGATATTCTTGTAAATATCGAACAGGTGGTAAAGGATAGTATACCATCCGGTGCCGTCATTACAAATATCGATTTTGAAGGACCAGAAGTAGTAATTTATACTCGCAATCCATCAATGTTGGTTAGTGATGCCGATTTAATTAAGGAACTGGCAAAGAAGCTGCGCAAACGCGTGGTCATACGGCCAGATGCAGCTATTATCATGCCAGAGGACCAGGCTGTAGAAATGATTAAGCAGCTCGTCCCTGCAGAGGCGGAGATTACCGATATTACCTTCGATCCCGGCATATCAGAGGTCATCATCGAGGCAAAAAAGCCCGGCCTAGCCATTGGCAAGTCGGGGAGTACCCTGCGTGAGATTACTAAGAACGTTCGCTGGGCGCCTCGCATTGTCCGGACACCCCCCATCACCTCCACGATTGTGCAGGGTATCCGCTCAACACTTGCCCGTGAGGGCGATGAGCGCAAGCGCATCATGAAATCGGTTGGGCACCGGATATACCGTGACGAGAATGTGCGGTCCGACTGGATACGGATTACCGCTCTTGGCGGATTCAGGGAGGTCGGGCGTTCGTGCCTCCTGCTCCAGACAAACGTGAGCAACATCCTGCTCGATTGCGGTGTCAATGTTGCGTCAGACGATCCTTTGAAGGCGTACCCTCACCTCAACTGCCCAGAATTCAAGTACATTCTTTCATCCAATGAGCTTGATGCAATCATCATCTCCCATGCGCACCTGGACCATTCAGGATTTGTGCCGTACCTATACCGGTCACTCTACGACGGCCCCGTCTACTGCACGCCAGCCACTCGCGACCTGAGCATGCTTCTTCAGAAGGACTTTGTGGAAATAGCCGAGCGGGAGGGTAAGCCGTGCCCGTACGGATTCAAGGAAATCAAGGAGTTCATCACACATACCATTCCCCTTGACTACAAGGAGGTGCGCGATATTGCGCCCGATGTGAGGCTTACGCTTCACAATGCAGGTCACATCCTGGGGTCGTCCATCGTCCATCTCCATGTAGGCAACGGCCTGCACAACATCGCCTATACCGGCGACTTCAAGTTTTCCAAGACGCGGCTCCTTGAACCTGCAAACGTTCGATTCCCCCGTCTTGAGACGCTTATCATGGAGAGCACGTATGGGGGGTCCCGCGACATACAACCCTCAC
>JAHKLV010000089.1 GCA_020854925.1 Candidatus Methanofastidiosia archaeon
AGTGTGGCACTAAACGTGCGGAAGAAGGAAAGCGTGTTTTCAGCGGTCCCTACTGCCGTGACGTCACCGTAATGCGACACCGAAACGCAGGTGATGTCCTCTTGAAAGTCCCATGCCCACAAGGCATCCGCAAACGCGTCTGAATGGACGGATATGCTACGTTCGGTATAGGCTACGAGGCGCGCGATGTTTGACTTCTGCCCAAGGACGACGAGGCCCCCAATGGATGCGTTCTCCCCAGGTATGAATGAATACAGGAGGCGTAATTCTGGTCCGGCTCCAAAGGAAAAAAGATAGAGGGTGCCTTGTGCATCGGCCGCCGCCACATATTTGGCATTGTCGGATATGACGACGTCACGAACGACAGAGGATAGATCGTAAGAGCGGGATGGGGTAGGGAAATGGGTGTACTGGTACCACACGGTATTGCCTTCGCCAAAAACGTAGGCATCCCCCGTCCCGGCAAGGTCCGTGGCAATGACCATGCCCCCTCCCGAACGGCAATAGTCGGGGGCGTTTTCCCTCACCGTTGTCTTGAAAATGGCGTGCCCAAGCACGATGTTGCTTGCCATAAATACGATGGCAAGCACGATCATCAGACGCTTGATGGCACGTTTTTTCATGGTATCTCCACATGAGGCATCGTCGGTTCGATGCCAAGGTACCGCACAAGCGCCTCGACGGGCGCCAGTTCTGACCCGTCAACAGCCACCTCCAGGAGCATCCGCACCCTCCATGCCCCCTTGGTCCTGATAGAAAGGGCATAGATAGTCCTGTCAACGAGTTCGGTGGATACCACGATGGGCGGTATGTTGGGTGAAAGACGCTGAAGATACTCTATCTGGAGTCGGAGGTCGACCCGAGTAAGCGCTGCCGTGTACTGGAGCTCGTCGAGTACATAGCTTTGAGTTAGGGTGTCAAAGTATGCATCAACATCCTCAATTGGAACCTCCCCCGTTGCGATCACCGCGTCTTTGAATCGCAGCACCTCCTCAAGGTACTCTTCCTCGTTTTCGATAGGGAAGGATACGATGTTGTTGCCGACACGATAGTTCTTGGGAAGGCGCTCGCGAATCTCAGGGGTCTCGTAGGTGAAGATGGCGTTAATCTCATTTTCCAACGAAAGGTTGAGGGCAGACTTGTCAGACACCCACCGAATATCACGAAGGAAAGCATCCTGTGACGGTAGCGTCGCATAATACGCGCCGAAGATGAGTATGAGTATAGCGGCAAACGCAATTCCTGCTTTTCGTATTGTCATATCCATGTGTGTCACCTCACTCGTACCGCCAACACGCGACTTTGTGCCCCTTCTCCACTTCAATAAGGGCAGGGCATTCCTTGGTGCACTTTTCGCCCAAAAATTCCTGGCATCGGGTGTGGAATCGGCATCCCGGCGGAGGATTGATGGCATTGGGGAGTGTTCCCTCAAGAATAATGCGGCGCTTATGGGCTTCGAACTCTGGGTCTGGAACGGGGAGAGCCGAGAGGAGCGCCTTTGTATACGGATGGAGGGGGTCTGAAAAGACCTTGTCCGAAGGACCCTGCTCCACAATCTGGCCCAGGTACTGGACCGCAATCTCGTCGGACATATGGTGCACCACGCCTAGGTCATGGGATATGAAGAGATATGCCATGTTCTTAGTCCTCTGCAGTTCCTTGAGCAGATTGAGCACCTGCGCCTGGACAGAGACATCGACGGCAGAAGTGGGTTCGTCGAGGACGACAAGGTCGGGATTTGAGGCAAGGGCACGTGCGATCCCAATGCGCTGACGCTGTCCACCGGAGAACTCGTGCGGATACCTGTTGATGTGTTCCGGTTTGAGTCCGACCTCTTCCATGAGCTCAAGCACCATGTTCTCACGCTCGCGCCTCCCCGATACGAGCTTGAGGATGTCAAGCGGCTCACCGATGATGTTCTTTACCGGCCACCGGGGATTGAGCGACGACTGGGGATCCTGGAAGACCATCTGCACGATGCGCCGGACCGCCTTCATCTCCTCGTCTTGCGCCGTCGCGACGTCATACGTGGTCTTCTCATCGGGATGGAGAAGAATCTGACCGGAGTCGGGCCGGTACAGGCTGATGATAGTCTTACCAAGCGTGGTCTTACCACAACCCGACTCCCCGACTACACCAAGCGTCTTGTTGCGGTCAAGGGTAAACGATACGTTCTCGACAGCACGTACCGAAAAGGTCTGCCGATGCAATAAGCCCCTCTGGAACGTGAAGTACTTGTAAAGGTCCTTTACCTCTAAGAGTGGTACTGTCATTCGCAAGCCTCCTTATCTGCATCGAGGTCCTTGATGACCTCCTCGATATTCCAGCATTCGACATAATGCCCCTCCCCTTCTACAAGTTCTATCTGCGGTATTTTCTCCTTGCAGATGTCGGTGGCATACGGGCATCGGGGGTGGAATCGGCAGCCAGATGGGGGTCTGACAAGATTCGGTACACTGCCGGCAATGAAGTCGAGCATGTCCTTTTTCTCGGTAATCTTTGGTACAGACGCTAACAATCCCTGTGTGTAGGGGTGGAGCGGACGCTTGAATAGCGTGTACTTGTCCGCCACCTCAACGACCCTGCCCGCGTACATGACCCCCACGCGGTCGCTTGTCTCGGCCACGATGCCTAGGTTGTGCGTGATAAGGATAAGAGAGGTATTGAACTTCTCCTTCAGGTCGTGCAGGAGTTCAATGACCTTTGCCTGGATGGTCACGTCGAG
>JAHKLV010000231.1 GCA_020854925.1 Candidatus Methanofastidiosia archaeon
GGAGGAGCGTAGGCGCGATATCCTCGTCCACATGGGTTCACAGAAGGATTCGCTTCGTACCCAGATACACACGATTCACGGAGAGGTAGCCGGGTACGAGAGCGAGCTCGCGCACATGGAGGCAAGAATACGGGAGTGCGTGGTGGCACGCGGACAGGTAGATGAGGCCCGTGCCGCCGTGCGGGCTGCCCTCGCAGTGGAATCATCTATCCGTGGGGAGATGGCAGTGCTCGCGGAAAAAGCGCACGCCCGTGATACCGTTGTCGTACAGCTTACCCGTTGTCGGGAGACGCTGGATTCGGCTCGTGCCGAGCTTGCCGAAGCCGAGGCAACGATACGCGACTATGAGGTCCTCAAGCAGGCATTTCGGGACATTCCGGTCAATATCCACGAGCGGCTCAAACCTGCCATCCAAGGCGAGGTCTCCCAGCTTCTTGACACCGTCACAGCGGGGAAGTACCGTGCCGTCCGTATCGGAGAGGACTATGCCATAGAGATTCTGTACCAAGGGACGTATTATCCCATTCACCGCTTTTCGGGGGGCGAGAAGGACCTTATCAACGTCTGTCTTCGCATCGGTATCTCCCATGTGCTAGTCACCTCCTCGAAGGCCGGCGGCGCATCTCGCATGGAGTCTCTTTTCCTCGATGAAACCTTCTCTTCCCTTGACCGCGACCGTCGCCAGATGCTTATCGGTGCACTTCAGTCGCTGCGTACGTTCTTCGCCCAGATTGTCATCATCACCCACGTGGAGGATGTTCGGGACACGATATCGCATGCAGTGGAGGTATCAGAAGATGTGCACGGAATTGCACATATAGAAACACAATAAAATATAATTAAAAAATCTTTTTTTCTATAGAAATATTTATATTGGCACCGCTTCTCTTCTTGTCAGGTGGTAAACGATGAACGTATCTGATGTGATGACTAAAAACGTTATCTCCGTGAACGTCCCCGGCCGCAGGAAAAAGGCCCTCGAGGTGATGCAGAGCCAGAATATATCGGGCCTGCCCGTCGTTGAGGAAAAGACCCGCAAGCTTGTGGGCATGGTCACGCTTGACGATCTGCTGAAGAATCCTGATGAAGAGCAGATTGCCATGATTATGCGCAGATTGGTCGTTACCATTGACGAGGAGGAGACTATCGAGGAGGCAGCGGTAAAGCTTACCGAGAAGAACATCTATCGTTTACCAGTCGTATCGGAAGGCAAGCTCGTGGGCATCATCACGGTCGAGGACATCATCAAGCGCGGTCTGTCCAAGCTTGAGGTCGAGGAACCGTGCTCCGAGTAAATGAAGCAGAGCGTCACCTGTGCCTGGATGGAGACCCCCCTTTCGCTAATCATCAAGATCATGGAGTACGCCAAGGCTCTTGCCGTTGTCGTGCTGGACAACTATGGCAAGCTCGTGGGAGTGCTCGACAACTCGGACCTTATCAAGTACGGTGAGATTGTCAGCGAGACGGATAAGACGTCCCTCAATCAGGGCGCTGATGACGATGACTGGACCTGGGAGACAAAGAGCACCCTGTACCTCGGCACCCGCCGCCTCAAGCTGCCATCTAAGCCTGTTAAGGAGTTCATGAGCGGCGAGGTCTATACTGTCTCCCCGAGCACGCCCATATCGGAATGCGCCCGGATAATGCGCCGCCACGATGTGGAGCAGCTCCCCGTACTTGACGAGGACAACGACATCATTGGCATCGTCCGTGACGTCGACCTGCTCCGGTACTACACGCTCTAACCGGCGCACGCCGGTTCCTTTTCTCAACCCGGGCCGATGTGCCCGGGAAACTTTGGCACGATATTCATGCATGTTGCCGCCTTATTCATTCATAATACGTTTCTATAGGAATTTATTATTCTTATTTCACTAATGTACACGCATCAAGAATAATCATTAATTTGATTGTATTTATGGATTATTGCCTTCAAATACGTTATTTCCTCATTTTACCGAAAGGTATTTATATAAATATTCCTCTTAATTCATTTATGCCTTTATATAGATAAGGACTATCTATGGCATTTTTCAGCCTACATATTTCTTGCCGTCTGGCAAGACACGAGGAGGTAAACGAATGAACAAGGATTGGAAAAGACTGGGAGCGTTGTTTTTGATTGTGACGCTGGTGGCAGTTTCTGTGTCCGCCTGTATAGGTGGAGGAGAGACCGAGACCACCACGCCACCACCAACAACGGCGGCCCCCACGGCTTATAACGACTTGCCGGCAGACATGGACCCTGCTTGGAAGGCGTACTTCGAGAACACCGACTTTGACGGAGACGGTGTCATGTATCCGTACGACCGCTATCTCGGCCGTGACGATGCAGAGGTCGACTTTGCAACGATGACTGGCGGCGCATTCAGGATGATGACCGCAGAAATCTCTGACTGGGATCCTATTGATGTCACCGACACCGCTTCTGACACCATCGTGTCCAAGATCTTCAGCGGTCTTGTGCAGTACGTCCCCGGGACGACAGACCCCATGCCCGACCTTGCGGTGGCTTGGGAAGCCGACGATGAGGGAAAAATATACACCTTCTACCTTCGACAGGGTGTAACGTTCCACAACGGTGAGGCCTTCACGGCAGAGGATGTCGTGTTCTCATGGGACAGGCTTGCCAACCCGGTCTATGCGAGCGCAAGGATCAACTTCCTGACCGACTATGTCGAGTCATACGTTGCCCTTGACGACTACACACTCCAAGTGACCCTTAAGACCCCGTTCGCCCCCTTCATCACCCTCATGACCTACACGTGCTTCAAGGTAGTCCCCAAGGACTATGTGTCAGCGCTGGAAGTCGTCGGTGCAACAGCTGATGAGGGCGTTCAGAAGAACTGGCTCGATGCGCCGGTGGGTACCGGCCCCTGGACCCTGGGCAGCTACGTCTCTGGAGACAGCTGCGTTCTTGCGGCAAACACCGCCTACTGGGCAGGACGACCATTCCTCAACGAGTTCCGCTACCGGTTCACAGAAGAGGATGACACCATCGTTCAGGCATGGAAGGCAGGACAGGTCGACATTACGGGCGTTCCCGCGCAGTACTGGGACGATTTCAACGAGAACTATGCTGACAAGCTCACCACAACGGCAGAACTTGCCACCTACTGGTTCTACATGAACACCACGACCTGGCCCTTTGACAGCCTCGCCATGAGGCAGGCCATCAGCTGCGGCTTAGAGAAGGACTCTGTCATAAACTCAATCTTCAAGGGACGCTACATGCCAGCACACGGTCCGCTTCCTCCGGGCATCTTCGGGTTCTCCCAGGAACTCTACGACAGCTACCCATGGGAGTACGACCTTGACAAGGCTCTGCAAATCCTTGACGATGCTGGCATTGTCGACACCAACGACGACGGCATCCGCGAGTACCAGGGACAGGAACTCAAGATAGAGCTCTCATCATACGTCTCTACCGCCTGGCAGGAGGCTGCAAAGGTATGGATCGAGAACGCTGCTGACCTTGGCATTGAGATGACCTACCAGCAGTACGACTTCGGTACCATCCTGCAGATGGCAGACACGTTCAATTACAAGCTGCTCACCCTCGGGTGGATCGCTGACTATCCGGACCCGGAAAACTTCCTCATACTCTTTGAGACGAAGCAGATCCCGGACCCGAACAGCACAGGATACTCCAACCCGCAGGTTGACGCTTGGATTGAGGAGCTTCGGACAAATCCGAACATCGATGAGCGCAGGGACATAACCTACCAGATTACTGAGCAGCTTGTCGAGGACTGCCCGATGTGGTGGTTCTTCCACTCACGTGCGACAAGGGCAATCCACGACTGGGTGCACGGATATGAATCCGGCGCAATGGGCCCGCATGTTGAGAAGCAGCTTGGCATCTGGATTGATGCAGACCGAAGGTAAGTTCTACCTTCCTTTTTCTTTTTTTATTCTTTTTTTCTCCCCATTCATGCACCGAATTGTTTTTATACCGTTCTTTGATAGTAATCATTATATTTTATGATGGTAATAGTATAGAAAATGAACCAGTGGTGATACTTTGAGGGAATACATAGTGAAGAAGCTCGCTATCGCGGTCATCGTTCTTCTAGGGGTCTACACCATCACGTTCTTTCTCACGTTCATGCTTCCCGGGGACCCAGCCCGTGTCTCCCTCGGCCAGCATGGAAGCGAGGAGGCTGTCGAGCTTATACGGGCCCAATGGGGGCTCGATAAGCCACGATACGTGCAGTACTACTCCTATTTGTCCAATTTTATCAAAGGGGATTTTGGAAAATCATTTCGGTACTACCCACGCGATGTCATCGATCTTATTCGATATCGATTTCCCATTACCGCATACTACGGCATTTGGTCGATAATATTTGCAGTCATTATTTCGATACCGCTTGGGATTGTTGCCGCTTACAAACAGAACTCTATAATAGACAATATCGCAGTCTTAATATCACAGATAGGAGTATCAATACCGAACTTCTGGCTTGGCATGATGCTTATAGCTATCGTAGCAGTAAAGCTCGGATGGGTCAATCCGGTGCCGGAAGTCCCGTATAACTACTATTGGACACCAGTAGGGTTCTTTACGAGCCTCAAAGATTATGCCTTACCCATCATCACCGTTGGTACCGGCATGATGGCGGCCAACACCCGTCTTACGCGGTCATCCATGCTCGAGGTCATCCGTGAGGACTATGTGACGCTTGCTCGTTCTAAGGGGCTCTCAGAGCGGAAGGTCATTCTTAAACATGCGCTGAGAAATGCACTCATACCGGTGGTTACCAACGTTGGCCTGCAGTTTCTCCTGCTCGTTGGGGGTGCCGTGCTTACCGAGACGGTCTTTGGCATCAACGGTCTGGGGAAGCTCTATATCGATGCCATCAACTATCGTGATTATCCCACGGTCATTGCATTGACGCTTATCTACACTGGCGGTGTCGTCATTGTCAACCTTATCGTTGACCTGCTCTATGCACGCATCGACCCGCGCGTGAGCCTGAGGTGATTGTATGGAGCACGAGCAATACTTAGCACTTGAAAAGGAAAAGAAGGCGCAGACACGCAAGCTGTATCTCACGTTTGCAGCCATTGCCGTAGTGCTTATCCTCATCAAGATGGTTTTCATCACGAGGAGCGCCATACCCACGTGGGGTGTGCGTCTTGTGGCCGTAGGCATCTATGTTGCGATATGGGCCATCGTCATCGACCAGCTGTACAAGCGTTGGAAAGCGATAAATTATCTTGGTGAGCTTAATCCTATCCAACGATTCATGATGCGCCTTTATCGGAACAAGTTGGCGACGTTTGGGCTTTTCATCGTTCTCTTTATTAGCGTAATAGCTATTTTTGCCTCAGAAATAGCTATTTATGAGCGCAGGTACAATTCGGACTGGAAAGAATACTCTATGATGCCCCCCTCTCGTGAGCATCCGTTTGGTACTGTCTCTAGTGGGGAGGACCTCTTTTCCCTCATATGTTACGGATCACAGATATCCCTTGTCCTCGGATTGAGCGTCGAGTTTGTCGTCGTTGTCATTGGCATCACGTTGGGGGTCATATCCGGGTACTATGGCGGGTGGATAGATAAGCTCATAAACTATTTCACTGATGTCATCATGAGCTTTCCGTTCCTTATCCTTGTCATCGTTCTCGTTGGGGCCCTTCGGGCTAATCCTGCCCTCAATGATCAGATTGTGGACTTTGGCAAGACGGTAGGAATGGACTCACACCTCCTCATGGTCTTTGTGGCTCTCTCCGTCTTTGGGTGGCCGGGCGTGTTCAGGCAGGTGAGAGGACAGGTGCTCTCTATCAAGGAACGTGACTACATCGCTGCGGCAAAGGTCGTGGGCGCGTCACGCTCTTCCATTCTTTTCCGGCACACGGCCATCAATACGCTTGGTCCGGTCATCGTCGTGGCGACACTTGGCATTGCAGGTGTCATCCTCACCGAGGCGGGGCTCTCGTTCCTTGGGTTCGGAGCAGATATCACCACACCTTCGTGGGGTAGGCTCCTCTCTGAAGGAAACTCCTTCGTGACACAGCCGAAATACCTGTATCTTGCCGTCTTCCCCGGTCTTGCCCTGTTCTTTACCATCTTGGGCTTCACGACACTTGGTGACGGCGTGCGCGATGCCATCGATCCGCGATTGAAACTCTAGGGGTGAACAAGCATGGAAGAAAAAGAAGTACTCATGGATGTATCAGGCCTTGTCACCCGATTCTACACGGAGGACGGCGTCGTAATGGCGCTTGAGGGTGTTGGGTTTACCTTGTACAAGGGAGAGACACTTGCCCTGGTGGGAGAAACGGGGTGCGGGAAGAGCGTTACCGCCTTGTCCATCCTGCGGCTCCTCTCAATTTCAGGGAAGACGCTTGAGGGTAAGGTCCTATTCTACGACGAAGAAACAAAAAAGAGGTTGGGAATAACTAATGAGGGCCCCATTGATATTCTTTCGCTCCCCGAACAGGACATGCTCAAGGTTCGTGGTTACGGAATGTCCCTCATAACACAGGACCCCATGACCTCGCTCAACCCCGTTTATACGGTGGGTGACCAGGTAATGGAGGTGCTCACGACCCACCGGAAGATCACGAAAGAGGCGGCTAAAACAGAGGCGCTGCGCCTCATCGAGTCTGTGGAGCTGACCCCTGCTGAGGAGGTCTTCAAAAAGTATCCGCACCAACTCTCGGGTGGGCAGCGACAGCGCATCGTCATCTCCATATCCCTTGCAGCCGAGCCGGCACTCATCTTCGCCGACGAGCCCACAACTGCCCTTGATGTGACCATCCAGGCAAAGGTCATAGAACTCCTACA
>JAHKLV010000163.1 GCA_020854925.1 Candidatus Methanofastidiosia archaeon
AGCACCGCCTCGACAATATGCTGCGGTTCCATGTCAGTCACATCCGATGAAAATGTCTCCGAAGAGCTCGTCTTGCAGGAGGACTATCTTTCCCTTCGTCTCCAGGTAGAGCACGAATAGGAAGGTGCGGGCGAGCATGAGCTGCGTGCAGTCCCCTGCAAGCTCAATGAGCGTGATGGTCCTTCCCCGCTCATCAACGAGCATGCGTATCCGTTCGTAGAGGGCCTGCACCTGCTCCTCTATGTTTGCGCGGTGTTCGTCGATGCGGACCACGTGTCGCTCCTCACGACGTTTGCGCGGCTTGAGTGATTTTTTCCTGTCGGCGTCCTCCAGCGCCTGGAGGAGTGCTTCCATGAGTTGCGGGAGCGTTATCTTCCCGCTTATCCTGCGCAGTGGCGGCAGAATGGGTCGGATCTCGACGTCTAGCTCCTCATCCTCGTCTTCCTCGCCAGGGGGCTCTTCCTCGCGAAAGATGTTTTCGGATTGCATGCGCAAAAGGATTGAGGCCACAAGGATGGTCTTTCCCGAGAGGCGAAGGTCGAGCTCCTGGAGTCGCCGTATCCGCTCGAGGTATTTGGCGGTGAGCTCGACGATGTCAATGTTCCATGGGTCTATCTCCCGGGAGACCACGAGCCC
Source organism: Candidatus Methanofastidiosia archaeon (assembly GCA_020854925.1). Taxonomy (GTDB): domain Archaea; phylum Methanobacteriota_B; class Thermococci; order Methanofastidiosales; family NM3; genus JAHKLV01. The sequence goes on from JAHKLV010000163.1 coordinate 637, forward strand.
CATGAGCATGTCGATGGGGCCTATCTCCCCCGTGGGTACGTACGCAGGTGCGGTTTCTTCCCCCTTGGCCGGCATGATACACCGTTGCAGCAGGTGGTTATAAAACCTTCGTGGCCTCACGCGAGGGATGCAATGGTCTTTGCAATGTTATCAAAAATGCGTTTGTTGTCCTGCAGGTGGTAGTCCTTGTAAAAGCTCATGTTGTTGCACACGAGATACCCGCTTCCCAGGCCCCGGTACACCACCTGTGGCCAGTCCATGTAGCCACCATACCCGTTCACATGGATCTCACCCGTCCAGTCCTCAAGGTTGGTAAACGTGTAGATGGTGGCGACGTAAAAGGACGAGATGCCATAACCGACCCATCCGTATTCCCTGCAGGAGAAGGTCGTCGCGTTCACCTCCGTCTTGCTCACGAAGGCAGAGGACGTTCCAAAGAGCGACAGGAGGGGATTGTAGGACGGCATGACCGCCGCCAACCAGACGATACCCCCCGCCTGCACATAATCGTACAGCTCGAGGATGTCCGCGTCGCTTAGCCGCGAGGTAAAGACCCCGAAGACGAGTACGTCTATTCCCCGCTCAAGAAGGATGGCCTTGCTGATATTCGGTTCGTTGTACATGCTGGTTTCTGCGCCAAGGTCCGCTATCTTGTCGATGATGTCCCCGGTGCGGCAGCAGGTGGAGTCTGAGGAGTGCACGTTTTCAAAAGCGAAGTGTACCTCCCCGATATCTTTGTACACGGGGGGCGCCGGTGTCGTAGGTGCTGGAGTGGTGGGCGCCGGTGTTGTAGGTGCTGGAGTGGTGGGCGCCGGTGTCGTAGGTGCCGGAGTGGTGGGCGGCGGAGTGGTCGTTCGTGGCACCAGGGGATTGGGGTCAAGAGGGTCGGGGATTCCGTCGCCGTCGGTGTCAGGATTAAACGGGTCCGTGCCCGCTATCGCCTCTTCCGCGTCCGTCCAGCCGTCCCCGTCCGAGTCGACGGGCACCGTCGTCGGCGGGGGCGATGACGAGGCGACGCAGCCGGCCAGCGATGCAGCCAGCACGATGAGGGCGAGCAGGATGCCTGCATGAGGGGAACGTTCCACGGTAGGTGATGGCCGCGGCGCTATAAAAGTGTTATGTTATTGTTATCCTGAAGAAGTGGTAGCCGGCCGCGGATTCGAACCACGGTCTCGGGCTCCAAAGGCCCAAAGGATTGTCCCCTACCCTAGCCGGCTATGCGAGGTACCTTCTGCCGGGCGCCATTTAAATATTTCTATGCACCATGCATGGTGGGCCGGCGGGTCCTGCCGCAAGAAAAAGTATAAATACTCCGCTCCTTTTCGGTGATACATACTGGTGATGAAATGAAAATACTTGTTGCTTCCGATATCGCTCCCGATGCCATCACGCTTTTGCAGGAACATTTTGACGTCGACGTGAGGACAGACCTTTCCGAGGAGGAGCTCGTAGCGGCGATCCCCGGATATGACGCCCTCGTGGTACGGAGCAAGCCGCGTGTCCCGCGCTCCGTTATCGAGGCATCCTCGCTTTCTATCATCGCCCGGGCGGGCGTCGGTCTTGACAACATAGACCTTGCTGCATGCAAGGAGCGCGGCATCGAGGTCGTCAACTCCCCTGCAGCCCTTTCGGAGTCGGTGGCCGAACTGGTCTTTGCCATGCTGCTATCCTTCGAGCGCAAGATAGTGCGCGCCGACAACGCCATGAAGGAGGGCCTCTGGCTCAAGAAGGAGCTCAAGGGCACGGAGATATGCAACAAGACGCTGGGCATCATCGGATTCGGGCGCATCGGTTCCCACATGGCAAAGATTGCCGCAGGGTTCGGCATGCGTGTCATCGCTTACGACGTGCACTGGAACGAGGACCTCGCCAAGGGCTATGACGTCGAATTCTGGGACCTCGACCTTCTTTACCGCGAGGCGGACTACCTTTCCCTCCACGTGCCGCTCCTGCCCTCCACCAAGGGCATGATATCAAAGCGTGAGCTTGGCATGATGAAAAAGGACGCCGTGCTCATCAATACGTCACGCGGAGGCATCGTCGACGAGGAAGCACTGTATAACGCACTTTCCGCCGGTACCATCCGCGGCGCCTGTCTTGATGTCTTCGAGCATGAACCGCCCGAGGACTCGCCGCTCCTCCACCTCGACAACATCATCGCCACCCCCCACATCGGCGCATCAACGCGCGAGGCGCAGGACAAGGCCGGCGTCATCATCGCCGAGCAGCTCATAGCCTGGGCACAGAAGAATCGGCCCGTTTAAGGGTCGACGCCCCTGTTCTGCCGTGTAACCTGTCCCTCTCCCACAGGAAAGGTTTATAAAGCAGGTTGGTTCTCCATTAAGATATCCCCATGGGATGTGGAGTACATCGTGCACCGCACGGTTACTGAACCAAGGAGGATGAATCACAATGGGTTATTACAAGTATGTACGTGAGGCATGGAAGACCCCCAAGAAGAGCTATGTGGGAACCCTCATGCGCGAGCGCCTTCCGGTATGGAACAAGGAAGGGGCTGTCGTGCGCATGGAGCGGCCGACTCGCATAGACCGGGCCCGTGCCCTTGGCTACAAGGCCAAGCAGGGATTTGCTGTCGTAAGGGTCCGCATCAGGCGCGGCGGTCGGAGAAAGACGCGCCCCGTTGCCCGCAGGCGCCCGCGCCGGTTCGGTGTCAAGAAGTTCTCGCCCAAGAAGAGCATCCAGCTCATCGGCGAAGAGCGCGTTGCCCGGCACTACCCCAACATGGAGGTCCTTAACTCCTACTGGGTCGGCGAGACCGGACAGCACAAGTACTACGAGGTCATTCTGGTGGACCCCTTCCACCCCGTCATCGTGTCCGACCCGCAGATCAACTGGATCTGCGAGCGCCAGCACACCCGCCGCGTCTTCAGGGGCAAGACCTCTGCAGGACGCAAGTCACGGGGACTGCGCCACAAGGGCAAGGGTGCCGAGAAGCTGAGGCCCTCTCTGGCAGCGAGAGGCAACAAGGGCAATTAGGGGAACGCCTTGAAAAAGACAGTTGGCCACGTGTCTGTCGAGACATTCGTGCATGCCACAGAAGCAACGGAAAAGGTGCTGGCGGCGCTTGCGCCGCTAGCTCTTCCACCAGAGGCCGTCACCCTTGAAGGGTCCACCGGGCACCACGGCAACCCCATCGTTGTCGTGCACGCCCTCATGACCCGCTCGAGGGATATTGCGGCCTTTTTCTCTTCACCGTTCGTGTCGGCCGTGCGCCAGGAGCTTTCCGAGACACTCGACGCCCGGCTTGACGAGAAGGGCATGCTCTTTGCCAGGGCAGACAAGCAGGACCTGTACCGGGGGGCGTACCGCCTCAATGACCGGGGAGATGTCCGCGTGGTGGTCAAGCTTCTTTCATTTCCCTTTCGCCGTGACCGGGTGATGCAGCATGCTCAGGAACTACTTGGCCGTTGACCTTCGGGGATATGCGAATCCCTATTACGCCCATGTGGCGAGCACCGTTCGCGGTGCCGGCGACCTCTACGCTGTGGAGGTCTGCGACGGCCCGTACGCCAAGAGAAAGGCATTGCTCAAGGCGGAACACCCTGATTTTGTCATTGCCAGGGGCGGTGACCTTTCACACAATCGCAAGCTTCTCGAAGATCCAGACATCGCGGTCATGAGCCGGCCGTACCCGCTGGACGACACGCTGGCTAAGATAGCCCGCGACAACAACGTGCTTCTCGAGCTCTGCTTTGCCGATGTGCGCGCCGCTTCGGGTTATGCGAGGTCCCGGATGCTCCAGTCGCTCATGCGCACGGTTTCCGTTGCTCGGAAGCGCTCTGTACCGCTCGTGCTCACAAGCGGGGCAACCGACGAGTACTCCCTCGTGACGCCGCGTGAGCTGGCTGCGTTCGGGACGGTGCTCGGCCTGGACCCATGCGAGGCAAAGGCAGCGGTGACCACGGTGCCACGAACCTTCTTCCAGGGGATGGTACGGTGAAGTACAAGATGCCGAAGTCCATGCGGGAGAAACGCCGCTATCTCGAGGTCCGCATCGTCACGCCATCGTCCGTGGACGAGGAGGGGCTAAGGCGCGTACTGTGGGAGGCGCTCCTCGGTGCGCTCGGCGAGGTGGGCGCAGCCAAGACCCAGGCATGGGTGCTCGAA
>JAHKLV010000130.1 GCA_020854925.1 Candidatus Methanofastidiosia archaeon
ATCGGTGCGGGGTCGTTTACCATCACCACGGTCACGGGGGAGCAAAGAACCATCCCGCTCTCCGTGGTCCACGGATACGAGCAGGAGTCGTGCAAGGTCTGCCCCGACTTCACCGCCGAATACACCGACCTGTCGGTGGGCGCCATCGGCTCTCCCAAGGGATGGTCGACGGTGGTGGTGAGGACCACGCGGGGCGCCGAGCTCGTGCGCCACGCGCTTTCTTCAGGAAAACTCGAGCAGCACGCTGACGCCGCGCCCGACATGGAGCTGGTAAAGGGGGTGGCGGGAAAGAAGCGGCGCCACGCCACCGATGCGCTTGCCTGGCGGATGAAATACGGCCTGCTCGTCCCCTTTGGCGGTGTCAGGACGCCCGACACAGGCTGCGCATCACCACAACAGGAATGAGGGAACACCATGGAAGAATCACGTATATCATGGCATGCCTCGGTTCGCTCTCAGTATGAAAAGCTCAAGGCCGACGGCATGAACACCATCTGGGACCGCTATGAAGCACAGGGGTTCGGGAATCCGGACCAACGCTGCCCGTTTTGCATGGGCGGCAATCGCTGCGACCTGTGCTCGAACGGGCCGTGCCGCGGCGACGTAGAAAAGGACAAGCGTGGGGTGTGCGGCATCACCGCCGACGGCATGGCCATGCGCATGATGCTGCTGCGAAACGTCCTCGGCGCATCGACGTACCATTACCATGCCGAGGCAACGGTGGACACGCTGCGCAAGACGGCCCAGGGCCTTGCGCCCTACCGCATTCGGGATGCCGACAAGCTTTCCGCCTTTGCGGCGCGCCTGGGCATCGACGCTGCCGGGACGCCGGAGGAGACGGCGACAGCGCTCTGCGACTTCGTGACGACCGAGTTCAACAGGCCCTATTACGAGGAGAGCCGGATTGTCGAGCGCCTCGCGCCCTCTGAGCGGAAGGAGACCTGGCGCAGGCTCGGCATCTTCCCCGGTGGCATCCACGGGGAGATGGTGCTCTCCACGAGCTCGTGCCTTACCAACGTCGACGGGTACTATGCGAGCCTTGCGCTCAAGGCCATGCGCCTCTCCATAGCCATGGCGTACGAAAGCCAGATAGTGAACGAATATTGCCAGGACGTGCTCTTCGGGACGCCGCACCCGCACCCCGTGCGGGTGGACCTGGGCGTCCTCGACCCCGACTATGTGAACATCATCCCTAACGGCCACGAGCCGTTTGTCGGCTTCGCCATGGTGGACAAGGCGCGGACGGGGGCGTGGCAGAAGCGCGCACGCGACGCCGGCGCCAAGGGGTTGCGTGTCATCGCCAACATCGAGACGGGCCAGGAGATGATCCAGCGCTATACGGGGGATGACGTCTTCTACGGATTCACCGGCAACTGGATAAGCCAGGAGGCGGTGCTCGCAACGGGCGCGGTGGACCTCTTTGCCGCCGACATGAACTGCTCGATGCCTGTCGACCCGCTCTATGCGGAAAAATACCAGTTCGAGCTCATCCCAGTGAGCGACGTCGTGGCCTTTGAGGGCGTCACCGACCGCCTCGACTACCGGCCTGAGCTCGTGGACGCCCAGGCTGAAGCGCTCATCGAAAAGGCCATTGCCAACTTCCCCAAGCGGAGAGCGGCGGTGGCCGGGGTAACGGGCCTGCCCGTCGGCGAGGCCGTCGCGGGCTTTTCCCCGGAAAGCATCACCGAGGCGCTCGGCGGGTCTCTTGCGCCGCTCATCGACGCCATCGCAAAGGGGGACATCCGCGGTGTCGCCGGGCTCGTGTCCTGCACGTCGCTACGCGACAAGGGCCAGGACGTGCACAGTGTGGAGATGGCGCGAGAGCTTATCGCCAACGATGTGCTCGTGCTCTCCATGGGGTGCGGCAACGCCGCCATGCAGGTGGCGGGACTCTGCTCGGTTGACGCACAGCAGGTGGCGGGACCCCGTCTCAGGGCGTTGTGTGCGGCGCTCGGCATCCCTCCGGTGCTCAGCTTCGGCACGTGCACCGACACGGGACGGCTTGCGGACTTCCTTTCACAGGTATCGGATGCGGCTGGCGGCGTTCCCATCAAGGACCTTCCCGTCGCCGCTGTGGCGCCGGAGTACATGGAGCAAAAGGCGACGATTGACGCCATCTTCGCCCTGGCGCTCGGGCTTTACACCTACGTTAATCCCGTGCCCACGGTGACCAATGCCCCCAACCTCGTACGCCTTCTCACGGAGGGGCTCCCGGACATCACCGGCGGCAGGCTCAACGTGGAGCGCGATGCGAAAAAGGCCGTCGAGGCAATCTGCGCACACATAAACGAAAAGAGAAAGAAAATGGGAATCTAAGGATTCCCTTCTCATTTTTTAGCTTTCGGCTATTTTTTTGCCGTAGGCACGGGCTTTTTTCCTTACCTCAGCCGAGGGACTCCACTGCGCCAGAAACCCGTCGTCGATGACGGAGAATCCAGCCTGCCCCATGCGCTCGCACAGCACCGCCGTCGATTCGCCGCTCCAGCCGTAGCAGCCAAACGCCGCCGCCTTCTTGTTCTTGAATCGGAGCGCCGAAAGCAGGTGGATGAATCCGGCCACCGAGTGCAGGATGGACCCCCCGAGCGTGGGCGAGCCTATGACCACCGTCTTTGATTTGAAGACCTCGGTCACCACGTCGGTCTCGTCGCTCTTGGCAAGGTTGTACAGCTTCACCACCACACCGGGGTCGGCCTGGCGTATGCCCTCGGCAATCGATTCGGCCAGCGCCTTCGTGCCGTTCCACATGGTGTCGTAGACGATCGTTATCTGATTTTCCTGATAGTCCTGGGACCATGCGGCATACCGTGAGACGATCTGCAGGGGATTGTCGCGCCAGATGACGCCGTGGCTTGGTGCTATCATGTCAATGGGCACCCCCAGCGACTCGACCTCGGAAAGCTTGCGCCGTACCAAGGCGCTAAACGGCGTGAGGATGTTGGCGTAGTACTTGATGCACTCCTCGGCAAGCGCGCACTGGTCCACCGTGTCGTTGAACAGGCTTTCCGTGGCAAAGTGCTGCCCGAAGGCGTCGTTGCTAAAGAGGATATGGTCCCCCGTCAGGTAGGTGGCCATGCTGTCCGGCCAGTGGAGCATCGCCATCTCGACGAACACGAGGCTCTTGCCGTTGCCGATGTCAAGGGTGTCGCCCGTCTTTACAACTTGGAAGTCCCAGTCCTTGTGGTACTGCCCCTTAAGCGACTTCACGGCGTTGGCCGTGCAGTAGACGGGCGTATCGGGGATGCGCTCCATGAGGGCGGGGAGCGCCCCGCTGTGGTCTGCCTCCCCATGATTTGCAACAACATAGTCGATGGAATCAAGGCCCACCTCTCGGGAAAGATTGTCTACAAATTCGTGGGCAAACGGCGTCCACACCGTGTCGATGAGGACCGTCTTTTCCTCTTGGACAAGGTATGCGTTGTATGTCGAGCCGCGGTGGGTGGAATACTCGTTCCCGTGGAACGTCTCAAGTTCCCAGTCGACCTTTCCCACCCAGTAGGCATTGGCTTTCAGATGTCGTTTCAAAGGTATGACCTCCTTGGCGCAAGCAGCAAAGAAAGGGTATGTGAGGGAGCCCCTCACTTCTCGCGCCATGTGCCGTCGTCATCCTTCTCGAAGACGTGCTTGACGGCGCTCCAGGCGACCTTGTGGGACACCTCTTCCCGTGATGCGTCGCCCCTGCGGTCACCGGGGTCCTTGTAGGACTCCCACGCGCTGTTGAATGCCTTGCGGTATATCTCCTGCGCCTTGGGGGGAAGGGTGCCACGGACGTTGTCAGGAAGGTCTTCAACGGATTCGTACGGCATGTATGCCTTTCTGTCCTTTAGGTACTTTAGGTTATCCCCTTCAGTCATTGTGTATACCATTGTGCCAGAATATCCTTATATGAGCAAAGCAAAGAGGGGGCTGGGATGATACTAATGGAACAAGAACCGCAGACGCAAGCATTCAAGGCATACTTTGACCAGGACCTCTTTGCGGCCCAGTGCGGCATCTCCATCGTCGAGATGCGCTCAGGCTATGCACGTACGCAGATGGTGGCGGAAGATCGCCATCTCAACTCGTTCGGGGCCGTGCACGGCGGGGCGCTCTTTACCCTGGCCGACATGGCCTTTGCCGCGGCGGCAAACGCCCACGGCACCCTTGCCGTGGGGCTCAACTGCACCATGAGCTACACGAAGGCCGCCCCCAAGGGCCTCCTGATAGCTGAAGCAGTGGAGGACTCGCTCTCGCCACGGATTGCAACCTACCTCATCCACATCAAGACCGGTACTGGCGTGCAGGTCGCCACGTTCCAGGGCATGGCCTACCGGAAGGGCATAGCGCTTGAGAAGGCGGGACGACTCGACACCGGGACAGATACGCCCGCCAGCGAGGCACGATGAAGACCCCCCTAAAGATATGTTTATAACGAGAGATTTCCTAGGGGGTGTACATGAAATCTCTTCGCGCTACCCTGCTCTGCATCCTCCTTGTTGCCACGCTTCTGGCGGGATGCATCAACTCCGGAACGACTGAAACACAGACCCCGACAACGACGGCGGCACCCACCACACAGGCGCCCACGACAGCCGCCCCCACCACGGCAGCGCCGACAACGGCGGCACCCACCACCATGGCGCCGACACACCCTCCTACGACGGCCCCGCCGACGGGTACCCCCATGGACAGCGCCTGGCCCTTCGTAAGATATAACACCGCCTCGACGGCACAAACCGACATGGACCTGCCGTCATCGCTCAGCGAGCAATGGTCTGTGCGTGCCTATCCGCAGACGACACCCGTCGTGGAATACGGCAGGGTCTATGTCGGTGTCCGGCTTCTTGGCGACGAATACGTGTTCGGGCTGTGCTGTTTTGACCTTGATACGGGTGACCTGCTCTGGTCTGCCCCCAACGGCGACCCCTACCCCACCACCTCGACCTATTATTCCTCGCCCGCCGTTGCCGATGGCAAGGTCGTCTTTGTACGCTACGATGATGACATTGTGAACGCCACCTGCTATAACGCCATCACCGGGCAGGTCATCTGGAACACGTCATGGAGCGATTACAAGCAGTTCTTTTCGCCCATTATCGCCAACGGCCTCGTCTATCTCGCCCATGGCCGAAGCATGATGGACGGTCAGAGGCCCCCTCTTGGCGGCGTCATGTGCCTTAATCTTGAAACTGGGCTCATTCAATGGTCCCAAACCACCGCCGATTATGTGGGTGGCCCTGTGGCCCTCGGCTCCGGCGGCGTGTTCATAACGACCTATAACTACAACACGGGAAAATCCGGCGTGGAGCGCATGGATGCGGCCACCGGCCGCCGAGACTGGACTATACAGCTCAGCGACGCATCCTACGACGTATGCACCCCCATCTATGAGGAGGGATACGTATATGTCGCCATCGGCGCCTCGAACACCTCTTGGGATTACATCGGGCGCGTGTACCGCATCGATGCGGTGAACGGTGCCGTGTCGTGGACCCTCGACCTGCCTAATTCCCCCAGTGACTCGCGGCAACCGCTCATTGCTGGCTCGCTCTACATCATACCCACCGTGATGAATCAGAAAACGACGCTTACCGCCATCAATACGTCGACCGGCCGCGTCGCGTGGAGCCAGCTCCTGGACG
>JAHKLV010000175.1 GCA_020854925.1 Candidatus Methanofastidiosia archaeon
GGTCTGCGGGTGACACGACGTCGTTCTCATTCATGATCACCAACGTGGGGAACAGCTCAGACACCTACGAGATGCGCATCGAAACCGCCACGAGCGGCTGGCAGGCCTCCCTGCTCAAGGGGGAAAATCTCACCATAGAGGCAGGAAAGTCGGCTTCGGTCATCGTGAACGTTAAGGCACCCCAGAACGCCTCTGGCAACGACAGGGGTTCCGTTTCCCTGCGTGTCACTTCCCAAAAGGACCCATCCCTGGTGACGACGCTCCAGTTCAGCATGGTCGTCAATCCCACCTACGGATTCGAGCTGCTCTCGAGCGAACAGAGCAGGGTTGTCCTGAGCGGCACGATTAACACCTTTACCTTTAAGATACGCAATGTCGGGAACGCTGCTGACACGTACACCCTTACCGAGACGGGGGCCATGCCGCCGGGATGGAACGCCATGATGAGCAAGACGGAAGTCACCATCCCTGCGGGGGAGAGTGCCACCGTGGGAGTCACCGTTTCCGTTCCCGAAGACGCGCTTGCGAGCCTCAAGGGCATCTCCTCGGTGCGTATCGTTTCGGAGGGCAACGACGAGGCCAAGACGGCGACCTTCGAAGTAACGACGGCAGCCCAGCAGACCAAGGTGGTCCTCCTCGAGCTGTTTACGTCTGTGAACTGCGGATACTGCCCCTTTGCCGAGCACGCCATGGAACAGCTCCTCCTTGAGTACCCGGGAAAGGTCATTGCCCTGGAGTACCACCTCAACGACCAGTTCTCCATCCCCTTCTCCCGGGCCAAGGCGTCCTACTACGGCCTTGCAGGAACACCCCAGGCAATGTTTGACGGCTACCGCAAGGAGGCGGGGGGGACGGGCCAGACCTACGCTAACTACGTCAGCAAGCTCGTAAGCCTCATGAACCAGGAGCTCCAGCTGCGTATCGATGTATCACTATCGCCCTCCGACACACCCGATATGAAAACCGTGTCCGTGGTACTTAAGAATCTCGGGCTTCCCGCATCCACAGAGCTGGAGATCTTCTTTGTGTCGTACCGCAACGGGCTATCCCCCACGGGCAGCACGACCAAGGTCTACAACTACGTCGTCACCGACGGTACGAGCAGGGTGCTTACGTCACTGGACACCATCACCACCATGAACATGAATCTCGCCATACCATCCGACGGCGGCATCGTGGTCTATGCTCAGGACCGGGCCACCAAGCACATTTATCAGGCCATCCTGGTGTAGCACGAGAAGAAGGAAACATTTATATACTACTTATTTGTACTTGAAGTATAATATAATGATTGTGAATCTATGCAACCCCTGTCATCCATACACAAAGAGCTGCTTAACATCCAGACGCGCATTGGCGAAGTGGCCGCTGACATAGTGGCGGCGGAAGAACAACGGGCAGTGCCGCCATTTGAGGGGTATCGGAACATCCCCCTCAACGAGGACCTCTGCGCGGATCTTTTCAAGGCGCTTGCAAACGCCGAGCGCCTGAGAATACTCGGCATGCTCGGGGAGGACGAATGCTACTTCGCCCAGCTCCTCGAGCGCTCGAGGATGGACAACAGCCCTTTGCGATTCCACCTGACCGTGCTCAAGGATGTCAACCTCATAAGGCAGGAGCGATTCAGGGGCAAATACATGATAACGCAACTTGGCAGCCAGGCACTTGGTATGGCGGCGTACTTCAACAGGGAAATATATGAAAAACAGGGGGACGCACATGAAGAGTAAGGCGCGCAGCAACATCATATCCCATCTAGGCACCATCTTCTTTATGCTCTGGCTTCTCAGCCTCGCAACAGACGTCCTGGGGGACTATGAGTACCAGAAGGAATTCCTCCTCACCGCCCTCGTGCTCTGGACGGTCCACGAAGGAGTGACATCGTATCTCAAAAAGAGGAAATCCCCGCCACGGGCCTCAGCTGCGGCCCTACGAGGCATGGGACTTCGTGTGTTTGGATTCTGGATCCTGCTCCTTATCATCAAGGCACTGGGTGGACTGGAGGGATGGTGGGACACGAGGACCACCTACGCGCTTTGGACGGCGGTACTTTTCGCGGGTGCCAGCTTCCTCGTCACGGCGGCAACGGCGCGAACGCCCCTCTGGAGGGTGCGCTCGACCCTCTATGTCCTAGGAGGCACAACCCTGTTTCTCTGGGCGGTCTTCCGCTACGCCGGCATGTATCCCGGCTACCACGACGAGGTCTTTGTTGTCGGCATCGCGTGCATCGCACTGGGCTTTCTTGTGGGTGCCTCTCGAAAGGAGTATGACATCCTCCTGCTTGACGACGTCTACCGTGAGATAGAGGAACAGATGGTGGAAGTACCGACCTACGAGACATCGGAGCATGTGCACGCGCTCACCGAGGACGTGCGCATCGGAAACGACGCCCGCATCGTCGTGCACGCCGGCGCGCTCTTTGTCGATGTGTTCAAGAACGCGCAGCGGCGAGGTACCGTCTACTTCGGCGAGGGCACCTATACGCTTACGACCTCCCTCCACACCGTGCAGGAAACGGTCACCGGCCTCTATTATGGGCACGGCACCGAGTGGGAGGAGGCGCTGTACGGCCAGGCCTCCCGGCGGGCTGAGCACGCGGACTATGAGCGGTACGGGCTCTCGGATGCAGACATCAAGGAGCTTGGCATCATTTATGCCTCAAACGACCCGAAAGCCGCAGAGAAGTTCGAGGACATCGCCACACGCATCAGGGAATCGGGAAAGAGGGTGACCATGCCCTTTATCAATGTCATCGAGGGCGCCGAGGGCGACTATGTCCGCGTCGGACCCATCCAGATTACGGACATGAAGGGAAAGGGCACACGGGTGCGCATCGGGTCCCGCGTCTTTGCGGAGCGGGGCGAAGACAAGGAGGAGGAACCGTCAGAACCCGCGGGAATCGCCGTGCGTATCAGGTCCCCCTCCGACAACCTTGTTGTAACCATGAACAGCGAGGGTGTCACTGCCACGGGAAGCTCCCTGTATTATGCCGTGACCCCGACGGCGGAGACCATTGAGCAGGGCACCGTCAAATACGCATGGGACGGCAAAAAGCGCCTGCTCGAATCGCCCTTTGCAGACATCGTCATCAAGGCGGACAAGGCATCGTTCAAGACCGAAGGATTCAAGGCAACGGTGCGCGGTGACTACGTATCGGCCTCCAAGGCGGAACGTCACATGGAGGTCTCAAGCGCCGCCCTGGCAAATGCGGTATCACGGAAGATTGCAGGCCACTTCACCCCTATCGCCAAGGACGCCTTCTCGGGAAAGGGGGATACGGCGCAACGCCTCGTGGAACGCCTTTCCAGCGAGCTTGAGTGGTAGGGTGCCCGCATACGGCACGCGGGCTTCGCAACCTTTTTAACGAAACGGTTACACCCTACAGCATGGTAGGAGGAAAGATACCCCCCAACATGCTCAAGCGCTTCGTCTTTTCATCGCTTGGCGTTCCGGCAAACGAGATGGTGGTTGGTCCCGCCATAGGAGAGGATGCCGCGGTTCTGCATTGTGAAGAGGGGTACCTTGTCATCGCGAGCGATCCGGTGACCGGGGCGACGGAAAACATCGGGCTCCATGTCGTACATGCAAACGCCAACGACCTGGCCGCCACCGGAGCCGACCCCCGCTATTTTATGGTCACCATCCTTCTCACCGGCAACGAATCGAGTGAAACGCTCAAAA